>JAKLFM010000029.1 GCA_022711175.1 Bacteroidota bacterium
CGTTACCGTGGTGAGGCCGTTCGTATAGGTGACATCCCACGGCGCTGTGCCCGTGAAAGCTATCGTCAACGGCGTGGAGGTGCCTTCGCAGATGTCCGTTGAACTTAAAATAGAAGCAGAGGGATTGGGATGGACGAGAAGATAAATACTATCACTGGAATACAAATCCATACATCCCAATAAATTGAGTTTAAGTTTCACCAGATAACCCTGATCGGTAGGAGCCGGAAAATATCTTGCATGTAAAAGGTTGAGATTATCAAAGGTTCCATCACCGTCAGTAGTCCAGGTAATTGATTTCTGATACATCGTTGAACTTTCAGAGAGCAGGAATGAATCTGTTCCACAGACTTCACTATCGATACCTGCATTAGCGATTGGTATTGGATCGATTAATAACTGGGCACTGTCAGTGACCTGTGTATAATAGCAATTGCCCAATCCAAAGGCAGTCATTTTAAAAATTATTCTCCTGTTAATCGTTGTTAGATCTAAGGGACCTGGATAGTATACCGGGGAAAGAATTGTTGAATCATTAAAATGGCCGTCACCGCCGCTGAAGGACCATCTTAATCTTGAAAAGTCAATATCTTGAGCAGTGGATTGAAGCTGATAAGGTGGGTTATCACTGCAGATGTAATCATCAGGTCCAGCAAATACCTTAGGGTGTTTTGAGATTGAGATCCTTGCAGTATCAGAAACAGTTTTTAAGCTACATGTCAAGATACCTGTTGCCGAAAGTGTTAATGTGACATATCCATTTATAAAGTCTGTATTTCCAGGCATATAGAAAGGAGCAATTGAGGTAGGGTTACTATAAGTACCATCACCTCCTGACCAGTTGAGTGTACTGAAATTGCTAGCATTGGCTCCATTAATAGGAATAGGTTCTTTAACACAGAATGCTCCGTAAGGCCCAGCATAAGCTACCGGCATAGGGTCGATAGTAAGTTGAACAGTATCAGTTACTATTTCGCCAATGCAAGCAGCACTGCCATAGCCTGTCAGAACTATTATAACTGTGCCAAAAGCCTTGTCATTGGTTCCAGGAGTGTATAATGGCATCAATGAGAATGGGTTGATGAATATACCATCACCAAGAGTTGTCCAATGCACCGATGACGTATTAAGTGTTGTTCCGTTTAGAGTATAAGTGTCAGATTCGCAGAAAGAAGCATCAATGCCTGCATTAACTTGTGGATAGGGAGAGACTGTGACTATTTGAGTCACAGTGTCAAAGCAATTGCTGCTCGACTCTACAATCAGTGAGACAGTGAATTGACCATGACCCGAAAACAAGTGTTGAGGGTTTTGAAGATTTGACTGATTGGATGAGCCACTCATCGGGTCCCCAAAATTCCAAATCCAATTGATAATTGAACCAGATCCTACTTGAGACAGGTCGTTGAATTGCAACGGTGTGCCATCACATGTAGCTGGAGCCAGGTAGTTTGCCATCGGACCAGGATTGATAGTAACTGTTTGACTTTCAAATGATGAGCAGTTGTCGGATGAAATGATAGTAAGAGTAACAGTGTAGTTACCTGCCGATATATAACTATGAGATGTGTTTGGGTTATCAGGGAAGTCAATGTTTTCAATAAACCCATCACCAAAATCCCAAATCCAACTGGATATAAATCCCCATGTAGTGCTGGAGAAATCCTGAAACACAACAGGCGTATTCGTACAATTTGTTTGGCTGTGAGTAAAATGTGCTATTGGGAGTGGATGTATAGTCAGGGACTTGGTGATTGTATTACTACAACCTAAAGTATCCGTTATTGACAAGGAAATGAAATATGTCCCAGGTGAATTAAAAACGTGAGAGCTGTTTTGTATGGATGATGTATTCCCATCACCAAAATTCCAAAGCCATGATGCTACGGCACCAATGTTTACGATGCTAGGATCTGGATTGAAAGATACGATTTCATAGAGGCAGGCATCTGACCAACCGAATTCAACATCAGGGAGGCTGAAAATCACTATCTGTGCAGTATGGGTATTGGTGCAACCACTTGAATTGGTTGCTATGAGAGAAACGGAATATATACCTGGTGCTGTGAATATATGTGTAGGGTTTTGCAGAACGGAGGTATTGTTTAACCCGCTCAATGGGTCTCCAAAATTCCAGTTCCAGGAAAGCATGCTACCACCATTATTCGGAATTGATATGTCGTTGAATTGTATTATAGCGTCTTCACATTGTCCTGTATGTGAGAAATTTGCAATCGGATTCGGTGATACAATCACAGGAATACTAATGCTGTTAGCACATAAATAGGATGTTGTGACTGTAAGAGTAACATTGAAAGTGCCTGCTGAGGAATATGTATGGGCTACATTTGGGCTATTAGGAAATGCAATTGTGATTGAATTTCCATCTCCGAAATCCCAATGCCATGCTGTTATATAACCAACAGATGTTGCACTCAAATCGGTGAACTGTATTGAATTGCCAACACATATCGTTGAGGGATATGAGAATAAAGCAGAAGGATTAGGTAATATGTGCAGTAACATATTATCTGTTGATAAAGTACAGGGAGGATTGCCGGTCAGAGTAAGCGTAATCGTTATGTTTCCTGTTTCACCAGGTCCCGGAGTGTAGGTGGGTAACAAAGTTGTAGTTCCTGAAAGACTTCCGCTACCGTTGTGGCTCCATGTAAATGTCAAGCCGTTTGTTGCCGTAGCCCCGGTTATCGTATAAGTGTTCTCTGTACAAATAGTAGCATCTGGTCCGGCATTTGCAACTGGGGCTTGGAGTATAGTTAAATCAACCTGGTCAGTGGTAACCGGACAAATAGTTCCATTGCTAACGGTCATTGTAAGAGTAACAACTCCTGTTTCACCTGAACCGGGATTGTATGTAGGAGTGAGTGTACTGGCATTGTTCAGGGTTCCGGAACCGTTGTGTGTCCAAAGAATGGATGTGTAGTTTTGTGCTGAAGCTCCGGAAACTGTATATGGCACTCCCTGGCAGGTGTTGTTGTTGGCGCCAGCGTTCGCTGAAGGAAGTTTATGTATAAATAGATTCATACTGTCAGCTGTTCCATTGCAACCTGACCCATTTGAAGGAGTTATTTTTAATATAACAGAACCAACATTTATATCTCCTGAACTAGGAGTATAAATAGGATGAAGAATCGAAGAATTATTAAATGATCCGGATCCAGATGTTGTCCAATTGTACAATGTTGCTCCGTTTACTGAGGAATTGGCTAAAAGATACGTATTACCTTCACAAATAGTATCGTCAGGGCCGGCATAAGCTGTTGATGATGAGCCTGCGGTGGGTAGTAATTTAAAGATAATGAAATCTGTACCTCCATTATATGTTTGGTCATAAGCATTTGTGGTAACCGGAAAGTTATTTGAAGCTGTTTCTCCCACAACAATAAGGGTATCAGAGGAATTAGTTACGTAAGATCCATAATCGTTGCCACTCCCACCGATATATGTTGAATACATAAGCTGAGACGCGTCCATATCAAAACTTGAAATAAAACAGTCATATGAACCACCGTTGAATGAAATGTCATATGCACATGAAGTAGTCGGGAAACCACCGCTAGAATATCCGGTTAATGAAATTATACCAGCATTAATATCTAAATCTCTGATAACATCTTCACCTGTACCACCTAAATAAGTTGAATATATAAGATTAGAACCTGTATTATTAAGTTTAACTATTATTCCATCTGAAGACCCGCCATTATATATCTGATTATATGCACCTGTTGTTGTTGGAAACCCAGATCCACCCTTTCCGACAAAATAAATATTATTATTTGCATCTAGTTGTAAGCTTGATAAGCTTAGATCATTTCCAGGGCCTCCGATTATTGTTGAATATATTAAATTTGATAAAGTCGGATCGAATTTACAGATTGCAATGTCACTGCCACCATTATATGATTCATCATATGCACCTGTTGTAGCAGGAAAATCTCCTTCAATCCATACAAGCAAATAAACATTATTCGAATTATCAATCGCAGTAGAAACGCCCCGATCGCGGTTAGCTCCACCTAAATATGTTGAGTATAACAGAGAAGTTGCATTTGAATTTAAAATGCTGACACATGCATCAAAATCTCCCGCAGCTGAAGTTTGATATGCCCCTGTTGTTGTTGGATAACTGTAACTTGCATATCCACCTATGCAAATATTACCGGCGGAGTTTATACTTAGGCAACCTGACTGCTCATCATTAGGCCCTCCTAAATATGTAGAAAATATCAAAGAGTTTCCTAAATTGTTTAATTTAAATATTATGAAATCATGATCTCCGCCACCATAGGTGGGTTGATAAACACCCGATGTGGTTGGAAATGCAGCAGAAGTTGTTAATCCTGATACGAGGATATCGTTTCCTGATCCTGTTAAAACAAGAGAGGAGGATAAGTCATCACCAGGAGACCCTACATATGTGCTGAATATCAGTTGCGAACCGTTTGGACTGAACTTCGAAATAACCATATCATATTGACCAATCAGGTTTGTGGAATAAACTCCTGAGGTAGTAGGGAAATTAGTACTAAGTGTAGTTCCCAGAAAATAGACATTGCCCTGATTATCTCTAACCGGCTTTCGTTCACTTAATTCGGTATTGGAGCCACCTAAGTATGTACTATATATAAGCTGCGGATCAATAATAAGATCATAATCGGGATTATAGTTTTCAACTTTAAATCCAATAGCTCCGAATTTATCAATAGTATAATTTGCTCTTACAATTACCTTTTCCCCACTAATAACCTGATATGATTCAGGAATTTTTTCACGTATTTCTCCAATCTCGGTTTTAAGTATAAGGCATCCTTCGTGATCAACAATTGCATTAACTACTCCAGAATATTTAATTCGGATATCAGAAAGAATTCCGCCTTTGTGAATAATAAAATCGCTTTTTGGACCTTTCCTGCTGTTATAATATGTTACATCAATTAGATTATAAATATTTAGATATTTGAGAGTCTTAAATACAGGAACATTCTTTTTCCAGGAATGTTTATCATTCCCGATAAAACAATTAACATAAGTTTGTAAATAGTCAGATTCTTCAAATTTTACATCTAAATTTGATTTTTCAAAATTAATTTCAAGGTTTATAACTGCTGAATTATCAGCCTCTTTATTATAGTTTGGAATAAATTGATGAATTATCCGGTTAGAAAAGAAATAAGTATTTGATAGCCCTGATTTGAGATAATACTCTGATTTATTGTTGATTTGCCCTATGTTTTTTACGAAAAAAGCATCATTGTATTGTGCTGGGTTTAATTCTCCCTTGGCAAAATAAGAATTTGCTATTATGAGTAGTATTAAAAAAATGAATAATCTCCAATTCATGGTCAATATGAATATAAAATACTCTATAAAAGTAATGAATATTTAAATCGGTACAGATATACATGATTTTTATTTTTGGAAAAAGAAACTATTATAGATCAGAGGATTAAGAGTATTTATCCATGTTTCTCATTCTCCGTATCTTGATTGGTATCAACAATTCAATTCGAAATTTACGATAGTCAGGGTCAGTCTATTGTCAAATTAGTAGATTCCGCTAAGGAGCCTGGAATACACAGATTGAAAGTAAAATCTTCATTAAATTGTAATGGTATCATGTTTTTTAAGATAAGAGTCGACAATGATATTTTCTCGGGTAAAGTATTGCATCTTAATGATTGAAAAAGAACAGCTTATTCTTGATAAACATATAAATTTTGTGGTTGTTTTTTCTTATTATAAGGAGGATTCATTCTAATAATATGAGGAAATTGATGCCAGATTAAGCCATTATCATAAGAAAGCGAGTGTAATTATTCAATATTGGTCAGGCATTTTTTAGTCATTAATGATCTTCAAATTAATGTTGACTTTTAAATATAGCGCGAGATATATAGTTTATTGTTCCGAACTCTTTGAAAATTCATCCGTTATTACTGAACGAAGAAGTAAATTTAACTCTTTGTTATAAATCAGCCAGGTCAAAATCCCCGTGATGATAAGTTGTATAAAATGGATTAAATGAATATTGTTAATCGTTGCAAAGTGCTCAGAGATAATAATAAAAGTCATTACTAAAACTGGCAACCATATTAATTTTAAGGTATTGAACTTATAAGCGAAGAAATTTCGTGTTCCAAAATATAAGAAAATATTTTGAATGATTTTGGTAAATAAGTTAGCCCAAATGGCGCCCCATATTCCGAAGTATTTAATGAGGATAATGGAACTAATCATTTGGATAATGGCTGTATACGCGAAGAGTTTCGGTAATATTTTTGTTTTTTTATAAAAATATGTTGGAGCAAGGAAATATTGGTATAAGCTACGGGTCGCAAAGCTGATATTTAACAGGGCAAAGAATAAGTATGTCTGTGAATAATCCTTAGAAATAAACAGAGGCATGATTAGAGGTAAGAGAAAAGTAGTTATCGGTATAATTATGAGCGATAATGCACTGGAAGCGCTGAAGTACTTATTTAGTTCTGTTGTTGAATGATGAAGATTGCCCACTCTTATCAGCTCAAATACCTTTGGCATTATAGTATTGCTTAACCCATTAAGGGTGAATTCAATAAGCAAAGTGAATTGCAGTGCTAACCCAAATATGGCAATATCATCAAGACTCATGAATTGTTTCATAATCCATGGATATATGTTTGACAAGATCCAGGATAGTATATAAAAAATAAGTACGGGTAAAGAAAAAGAAAAAGTGTTCTTAAGATAACTGCCAAGTTGAAGTCTAATCGGGAATTCCTTCTGAAATGAAAATAAAGCTATCAGAAAAATGCCTAATCCCGATAAAAGCCTTCCCCACATCGGGCCAATCAGAGTATATGGAAACAAAAATAATCCTGTCAATGAAAACCCAATTGTCATAATAAAGTTGGCAAAATTGACAAGCGCGAACCTTTCCGGACGCTGTTGATTTATTAGAAGGTTGGAGTAGGTTTTAAAAAAACTATTAAAAAATGCAGTTACAACAGACATTAATCCATAGGGATAGAAGAAAAGATCTTTTCCTTTGAATATAATATTGAATAAGGGTTTGCCGATTATAAGAAAAACCAAACAACTGATCAAACCGACTGCAATCAGATATAGCACAATGCTGCCAATCCTGTTTTTTAGAAGGTTATTATCATGTTTGAATTCAAAATATGATATTCCAATATAAGTATCAAGGCCAAAGTTGACAAGAATCTGAACAAAAGCAGTGAAGCTTATATATAAAAGTAAAGCGCCAAAATCACTAGTTGTAAGATAGTTGGTATAAAATAACATCAGGAAGAATCCTGACGCCAGAGGTAAAGCCCCAATTATTGTATATACGAAGGAGGATTTAATCAGACCTTTTGAGATCATGTTATCTACAATGCTTTTGCTTTAGGCAAAAGTAATGAACATTATTCCATTCAACTGTATTTTCTAATTTTGTGAACTTAACTGAAATCGATGACTGTAAGTTACGCATATAATTATTTAGAGCGGCGGGAAATGCTGGGCTATATTCCCCAATCTTGTCAAAAAATTCTTGAAGTAGGCTGTGGTGATGGTTCGTTCGCCTCATTATTAAAGAAAAGAAATAATGTTGAAGTCTGGGGTGTTGAAATTCACGAGCAATCGGCTAATATTGCTGCATCAAAGATAGATCGGGTATTGTGTGGTGATTTTGAAACCCTGATGGCTGAACTGTTGCCCACAAATTATTTCGATTGCATTGTATTTAATGATGCCCTTGAACATTTTCCTTATCCTGATAAATTGTTAATCCGTGTAAAGGAATTACTTGTTTCTGATGGACTTATAGTCACATCATTACCAAACTTCAGGTATGTTGGGAATTTGTGGGAAATCATTATTGATAAAGATTTCAGATACAAGTCGTTTGGAATACTTGATTATACTCATTTTCGATTTTTTACAATGAAAAGTATTAATCGGATGTTTGATGAGGCTGGATTTCAGGTGATTATTAGCCAGGGAATCAATAAGACAAACAGTAAAAAGGTCAAGTTCTTTAATTTGATGGCATTTAATTTCTTTTCTGATATCTTTTTCATGCAAATTGCCACTGTTGCTAAAAAAAAGTGATGCCCGATGGATCCTTTAGTTTCAATCATTACACCCACATATAATCATGAATCCTATATTGCAGAGTGCATACAGTCTGTGCTTGATCAGACTTATAGTAATTGGGAGATGTTGATTATTAATGATGGTAGCACAGATAATACAGCAGAAATTATTAAAACATATGCAGACCAGGATAACAGAATCAAATTATTTAACCGAGAGAATGTTGGTATTTTCAGGTTGGCAGAAACTTATAATTTTGGATTAAATCATTCTAATGGAAAATATTTAGCAATTCTGGAAGGGGATGATATTTGGCAACCCGATAAGTTGATACGTCAAATCGAGAAACTGGAGGCTGATGAGAGTGTAATTCTTGCTTGGGGCGTAGCTAAACTGGTTGATTCTGTTAGTAATAAAGTATATTATTCCTCTCCTGACCCTCATAGTGAAGATGCAAAATATTTCTGTAATCAGCCAGTTGGAAGCATTCTTAATGTGCTCTTCTTTAAAAATTGTGTTCCTGCGCTGACAATCATGATCAGAAAATCCGCCTTAGTTGAGATTGGTGGTTTTAAACAAGGTTATAACCTTCCTTTAATTGATTTACCGACAATTCAGGAATTGAGTGTTAAAGGCTCATTTTATTTTGATGAGATTTTATTGGGAAGTTGGCGAATTTATCCTGGGCAAACTACTAAAAAATATGTTGCTGCAATTATATTAGGTTTTAGAAATTTGACAATACATAACTATAATAGATTCAGCGCTTTACCTGGGATCGTTTCTAGCACTAATCTGAAACTTATCGAGAGAAATTTCAGGAGGCTTTTGATAATTGCTTACTCTCGTGACGGGAGATATAAATTAATTAGGGGTGAATTTCGAGCGGCAAGACTTGATTATTTCAGGTCTATATCTCTTCCTGGAGGTGAGTATATGTGGAAGTTTAGATCATTAATCGGGTTAACATTCAGTATATTTCATTTAAATGTTGAAGGATTAGCTAGAATCTTGGGCAGACCAACTTATATAAGAAAAGAACCATTATTTAATAAGTCTTAAAAATTAAAAGTTATTTTAGGTCGAAGCAGCTAAATGAAGACATTCAGATGAAAAAAAAGGTAATATTTATATATCCTAATCTATCTTCATTTGTCAGAAAAGACATAGAGATTTTAAATACTCAGTTTGAAGTAAGGGTATTTGAGTTTGCTGTTAGTCACAAATGGCTTACACTTTGGTTATTATTTAAGGAGTTGGTATTCCTCATCAGATTCGTTCCTAAATCCAACTTCATTATTATCCAATTTGGTGGGTATCACTCTTTTATTCCAGTCATTTTAGCCAAATTGTTTAATATTTCATCTGCGATTGTACTTGGGGGAACTGATTGCGTCTCATTTCCTTCCATAAATTATGGTAATTTAAGGAAATATCCTCTAAAATGGTTTACTCTCAAAAGCTTAAGGTATGCAACAGTTTTGATTCCGGCAAGCAAGGCTTTGGTTGAATATAGCTATACATATCAGAATCACGATTATTCAAAACAGGGTTATAAATATTTTGATCCCAAAAACAATACTCCTTATAACATTATTTCTAATGGAGTATCGCTTCAGAAGTTCAGACCCATTGCAGGTGTCACTAGAAAGAAATCATTTATCACGGTTTGTACAAATCTTGACAATAGAAATTATCGATTAAAAGGAATAGACCTTTATCTTAAAGCAGCTACAATATTCCCTGAATACGATTTTCTTATTATTGGTAAAACGCTACCAGGATTTAAGATTGAAGTTACTTCCAATGTAAAGCATATTGAATTTGTGTCGAACGATGAATTACCTGCAATACTCTCTTCTTGTACTTATTATTGCCAATTGTCTCTGTCAGAAGGCTTTGGCGTTGCGCTGATTGAAGCAATGGCATGCGGCTGCATCCCTTTGGTAAGTAAAGTTGGAATATTAGATTATATAATCGGAGAAAGCGGATTTGTTCTAGAAAGACATGATGAATCGCTGATGATAAAAGTCATTGAAAAAGCACTCAAATCGGATGTACAAGCCTTATCTGCAGCTGCCCGACAAAGGATTGTTGACGAGTATTCTGATGAGCGAAGAAGAGTAGAGTTATTAGGATTAATTAATTCTCTTGTTTAAGAAGTATTTTTATTAAAGTGTCTTTGATCTTAGATTGTGATGTTCAGGATTTGAACTAAAGATTATATTGTGAGCATTTCTATCTTTGCGTATCTTCGTAAGCCATGCAACAGAAAAAATCAATCACAATCATAGGAGCCGGAAGCATCGGTACGGCTTTAGGCAATGTGCTTTCGATGCGTAATGACCTGGATATAAGGCTTCTTTCGATTGAAGATGATGTCGTGACCAGCATTTCCGGGCAGCATATAAATCAAAAGTATTTCCCGAATATAAGGCTTAATCCTTCGCTCAAAGCAACTTCCAATGCCAGGGTGCTCAACGATTCCGATATTATATTCATTGGTATTCCTTCGCTGGCCGTTGTTTCATATTTGCAGGAAATAAAGCCCGAAATACCTGAATATGCAATTCTTGTAAATCTCGCCAAAGGCTTCGGGACACATAAAAAAGTAATTGCACTCTGCCTGCAGGATCATCTGCCTAATCCAACCTGTGCGCTCAAAGGCCCGTCGTTTGCAAGGGAAATTATCAACAATGTTCCTACAGCTTTAACGCTGGCATCGAAAAATGATGATATCCTGGAAAAAGTTGCACCGGTTTTTGCCGGAACAACCATCTATATCGATAAGACCACCGACCTTGCAGGCGTTGAAGTATTAAGCATCCTCAAAAACATTTACGCCATCATTATTGGTATTGTTGACGCTCACTTTCATTCGCCGAACCTGCGATTCTTCGTTTTTACCAAGGCATTTAATGAAATGCGGAACATTCTCCTTCGTTTCGAAGGCCGGGAAGAGACCATGTTCAATTATTGCGGCATTGGCGACTTTGGATTAACTGCCCTGAATGATATGAGCCGCAATCACACTCTTGGTTTATTAATTGGAAAAGGCTTTTTCACTGATGAAATCTCAGGCAAAGTGGTTCTCGAAGGACGGATAGCCACACAGATATTTCTGGACGAACTCTCAAGAACGAATTTTCCAAAGGAAAAGTACCAGATGATGATTGAGCTTCAGGAAGTTATGGAAAACAGAAAAAGTGTGACAGATTTTGTTAATGCTATCATTGCCTGATTTCCTGTTGCTCAGGCAAGCATTTTATCCAATACTTCTGCCATTTGCCGCGTAAGCTCTCGCCGTGAAAATTGGCCAATATTGGTGCTTTCGCACATAAGGTTGCCCTGCTTGAATTTTTCAAAATAAGCGTCGATAATCGATCGCATCGAATTATCGTCACTGTATGCAGTATTGTAACCTGCATTCAGATTCGAAATCAGTTTGGCAGCGTCACCGTCAGTTGGGCCGAGGCAAAGAATGGGTCGCCTTGCTGCCAGATATTCAAACAGCTTTCCTGTAAGAATCCCTTTTGCCTGAGGGGTTGTGTTTACAAGAAGCAGGAGTACCTGCGACTTCTGCATTTCAATAACAACATCGTTATGAGGTAGATATCCGATTTTTCTCACATAACTATCTAACCCTGCCTCAGCGATAGTGCTCAGAACTGTATGGTCAGCTTTGCCAACAAGCTTTATTTCGAGCATCTGAGCGAACGAAGAATCGCTTTTCACTTTATCAGCCAGCACATCCCAAAACTTAAGAGGGTTTGCAAGCGGATAGATGGTGCCAAAATGAGCGATACTAAATTTGCCGTCAATCAATGCTTTAGCCTGAACTCCGAAGTCGTCCTCATCAAAGCCGTTTGTTATTACCGGGTAAGGCCTTTCTACTTTATTCGAAAACTCCTCCATCATATGATCTCCAACAACGGTGACAACATCTGCTTCACGGAGCACAACTTCTTCCAGTCTGCTGTGTTTACGATCGGCGAGGCGACTCAGCTTCAGTTCCTTGTAATAATAAATCCCGGTCCAGGGATCGCGGAAATCGGCCAGCCACCTGACTTTTAATTTTCGCTTAAGATGCAAACCAATCAGATGGACCGAATGAGGAGGTCCGGTGGTTATGACAATATCAACGGGATGCTCTTTCAGATAATTCGTTAGAAATCTGACGGATGGTTTTATCCAGAACCGGCGGGCGTCGGGTATGAAAAAGTTGCCCCTGATCCATACTGAAATGTATTCGGCCAACCCGGGCTTCTTCTTCTCCGAAAGAAATCCGGAGTTGATTTTTTCACCCTTATCCATACCGATGAGCTTTTTGTAAAAGCTGTATGGTTCCCAAATGGGTGTTCGGAGAACAGTCAGGTTTTCAGGAATATCGGCTTTAAGCGATTCATCACAGGAAGGATTTTCCGGATTTTCCGGCGTGTATATTATTGGTTCCCAGCCATATGATCGTAGGTATTTGGTGAATTTAAGCCATCGCTGCACCCCGGCACCTCCGCTTGGCGGCCAATAATAGGTGATGATAAGTGCTTTTTTCACCGTTTTACTTTTTTCCGCTCTTCTTTGATGCTTCCGGTTTAGCTTCAACAATGTCCGGCTTTTTAAAAAGTTCGTCCTTGCGCTTGTATATCAACCAGCCTAACGCAGCCAGCACCGATAAAATAAGAATTGAAGAACTGGCAAGTGAAATTTTTTCTCCGGTATAATAAACCTTGGGGTGAAACTTGAATTCAATGGTGTGTTTGCCGGCAGGCACCATCATGGCCCTTAGAATATAATCAACTCTGAAATGCGGAGCTTCCTGCCCGTCAATGTAAGCAATCCAGCCTTTGTCATAATAAATGTCGGAGAAAACAGCCAGTTGATTTTGTTTGGCAGTATATTCATAAACAAGTTGATTGGGGCTGTATGTTTTAAGGGTTATTGTAGCAGTGGAGTCATAGGCAAAGCTCTGCCCTTTGATGAAATTCTCGAAACGCTGGTCAACAATCGCAGTTTCTTTTGGCCTGAAAGTATTAAGCGCTTCTATTTCTTCGTCTGCATTCTTTACCATTTTAAAATCACGTACAAACCATGCATTTCCGAGAGCCTCAAAGTTGATCTGAGGTTGTGGTTGCTTGTTTTCGCCATTCACTATGAAGTACTTGGTATTGAGCATGTTAAATACATTCATATTGCCTTTCGACAAATGATGCTCAATGATTTCCTGATACCGGCGAAGTTTAGCGCCATGATAACCTCCGATTGATTTGTGGAAGTACGATGTACTGGCGTCATTAAAAGGACTAACTGTTTGGTTGAATACCCTGAAATAGGGATCAACATCTTTCATGATGATTTCATCAGCCTGTGTTGGCTGAAAAGGATTAGCAGCAACACTTTTACGAACAAAGCTGTCGGAGTTGACATAACGGCGGTCAACTGACCATAGGTCGGCCAGAATCAGAATGATCAGAGCCGGGAAGGCAATGGTTTTCTTGACTTTTCCATTTACAGATGTCCAGATAACTGCAGCCGCCAATACTATGAATACGAGAGAACGAAAAGCGTCAGCCCTGAGCAATGCAGCGCGATCCTGTTGCAGCGCGGTCATCAGCCAGTCAGGGAAGTAGTTTTTGTACTGTTCGTCGTTAGGGGTGGTGAAATTAAACAGTGTGCCACCAAATAAAATGAAGAATAAGGCGATGCCACCGGTTATCCCAAGTGCGTAATAGATTGATTTTGTGAGCTTTTTCCGGTCGAGGCTCCCGTCGAAGGCTTTGGCAAGTGCCATCATTCCCAGCAAGGGAATTACAAATTCGGCAATAACAAGGGTCATTGAAACTGCACGGAACTTGTTGTAACCGGGAACATTTTCGAGGAAGAAATTGGTGAGTGGCATAAAATTCTTTCCCCAGGCGAGTAGAATCGACAGAATTGTTGCACCCAGTATCCACCAGCGGTATTTCTTATCAACGATAAACAAACCCAGCACAAACAGGAATAATACAATTGCGCCAACATAAACAGGGCCGGCAACTCCCAATAACTGCGGCCCCCAATAGGTGGGCATATTCTTTATTACCTCAGTGGCCTGCGATTCAGGAATTCCATTGGCAATGAGGGCTTTGTAAGAATTCGAGCTTGTTGAAAGGGGTTCGACTGATGCGCCACCCATAAAGTTGGGGATAAGCAGCGTAAAAGTTTCGGTTTTCCCGTAACTCCAGTCGGTTGCATAATCCTTGTCGAGCCCTGTGGTACGGTTCTCAGCTTCGGTTGTGAGTTCCGATTTGCCGCGTGTGGTATATTTCCCGTATTCGTAGGTTGACCAAATATTCGTTATGTTGCAGGCTACGGCAAATAAGGCTGCTACAAGCAGGACGCCAACTGATTTGAAGAAATCCGGAAGATGTTTTTCGCGAATGCTGAAGATGAACTCCGAGATCATAAAAACCACAACGATCATCAAAAGGTAGTAAGTGATTTGCAGGTGATTGGCATATAGCTCAAGTGCCAGGAATAAAGCCGTAAGAGCGCCGCCCAGCAGGTATTTTTTTCGCATTGTGAGGATGATGCCGGCTAAAACCGGCGCCATATAGGCAATGGCATGAGCTTTGGAATTGTGCCCGGCTTCAAAAATGATAAAGAAATAGGAGGAGAATGCGAATGCAATCGCTCCGGCAATTGCCAGCCAAACATTTACTCCGAGAACAAGTGCAAGTATGAAGAAACCGAGCATGTAAAGGAATACCAGATCGGCCGGGTGGGGAAGCCCGAGTTTTAGCACTTTATCGACCTGTTTCACCAAATTCCCTTTGTAAACAACCGAAATCTGGTAAGCTGGCATTCCGCCAAACATATTATTGGTCCATAGTGCTTCCTTACCGGTTTTAGCCCTGTAATCCGATATCTCTTTAGACATGCCCTGAAAATGAACAATGTCGGACTGGCGCATTTTCTTTCCCTCCAGCAACGGGCTGAAATACACAAGAGTAACTGCAATGAAAACAATTATTGCAACGATATACGGATAGGACTTTTTCAACATTGATTTTGGGTTTTGTATGCGTGGGGAATTATTTAATTTCTTCGTAATCAGTATCTTCAGCGTTGTTGTATTCTTGTTTTGCCTGTACATCATCACTGCGGGTGATGGTAATTTCCCCTTCCTGTTGCTTCTCGCGATTTTTGCGAAGATGCGGGTTATCCTCAAAGCACTTCTCCTGGAATTTCCTGACGGACTTATTTACCATAATCGGAAGTAAATACCTTACA
Organism: Bacteroidota bacterium; assembly: GCA_022711175.1. Taxonomy (GTDB): domain Bacteria; phylum Bacteroidota; class Bacteroidia; order Bacteroidales; family UBA4417; genus UBA4417. The sequence continues at coordinate 15,373 of JAKLFM010000029.1, forward strand.
ATCAACGAGTATATAGCATAAATAAGGATGAGTATTCCGAGCAGGCGAACAATACCGGTAAAAGAAGCCTCGTTAATAAGAATGGGGTTCATGGCTGTTGTGAAAAGACAAAATTATCACTTTTCAATGTTCGGTGTGATGTTGCGAGCCGAAATCAGGTCGCCAAATAAAAAAGGAGGAAAGCAAAGCTCCCTCCTTAGCAATGGGTAATATGATATTGAGCGGTTGTCACAAACAGCCGCAACCGGTTATTTACCTTCGTCGGAAACAGTAAGTTTCTTACGTCCGTGTGCCCTGCGGGCGGCAAGCACTTTGCGTCCGGCAGCACTTTCCATGCGGCTGCGGAAACCGTGTTTATTTTTTCTTTTACGAATCGATGGTTGAAATGTCCTCTTCATAGCTCGCTGATTTTAGGGGTGCAAAGGTAAAAAACTATTTCAAGATAAAAAACAATATTGATTAATATTTAATAAAAATGCCCAGCTTTAGTGCCGGGCATTTGATTGTCAAATGGTTACTTTACTTCAGTGGTGCATTTTCAAGCGTTGAAGTAAGGAATTTCCAGAATTTTTCTACCGAAGCAATATTCACTTTTTCATCTGGTGAGTGCGGATAACGAATGGTCGGGCCAAACGAAATCATATCCCAGTTCGGATAGGCGCCACCGAGGATGCCGCATTCCAAACCTGCATGAATAGCTTTTATCTCAGGAATTTTACCGTACAATTTCTGGTAAACATTTTGCATTGTATTCAAAATAGCTGAGTTCATGTTGGGTTTCCATCCGGGATATTTACCGCTGAGTTCAACGGCGGCACCTGCAAGTTCGAAAACGCTCTTAATCATGATGCCGAGATCTTCCTGGGCCGAATCAACTGAACTGCGAAGCAGGCATTGGACCCTTAATTCGCCGTCAGCCATTTTTACACTTGCAAGATTTGTCGAAGTTTCAACAAGTCCGGGCATATCGTCGCTCATCCGTATCACACCATTGGGGCATGCATATACAGCTTTCAGGAGTTTATCAACAGTTGCACTATCAATTACAAATGAGGGAAGCGGAGTTTTTTCACAAACGAACTTCATTTCCGGTTCAACCGAAGCATATTCGCTTTTGAAAATCGCGACATGTTTATTGAAACATTCCAGAAAAGTCTTCTCTCTTGCTGACGGAATCGTAACAACGGCAAACGATTCGCGCGGAATGGCATTGCGAAGGCTGCCACCGTCAATGGATGCTAAGCGTAAATCGTGTTTTTCAACAGCATGATAAAGGAACCGGTTCATCAGTTTGTTGCTGTTGGCGCGCTGCAGGATAATCTCAAGTCCCGAATGGCCACCTTTTAAACCGGTAAGCGCAAGTTTATAAGCCACAACATCCTGTGGAACAGGCTCTTCTTGGTATTTCCATGCTGCATTGGCGTTGGTACCGCCGGCACAGCCAACATACAATTCACCTTCATCTTCGCTGTCGAGGTTTAGCAGAATATCACCTTTGAGGAGGCCGGGCTTGAGACCTTCGGCACCGGTCATTCCTGTTTCTTCGTCGCAGGTAAATAATGCTTCTATCGGCCCGTGTTTAAGCGTTTTAGAAGCAAGAACTGCCATTGCCGAGGCTACACCCATGCCATTATCGGCGCCTAATGTGGTGCCGTTAGCGGTTACCCATTCGCCGTCAATGTAAGCTTCGATAGGGTCTTTCTCAAAATCATGAACTTTATCACTGTTTTTCTGAGGAACCATATCGAGATGGCCCTGCAACACTATTCCTTTACGGTTTTCCATGCCGGGAGTTGCTGGTTTCCTGATGATTACATTGCCAACTTCATCGTGAATGGTTTCCAGATTCAGGCTTTTGCCGAATTCAACCATAAATTTCTGAATATCATCTTCACTCTTTGAAGGCCGTGCGATTTGAGTGAGGCTGTGGAAGTTTTTCCATACCTCGGAAGGTGACAGTTTGTCAATTTCTTTGTTCATTTTAATATATTTTATTATGTTTATTTTCTGTTTTGATGAACTTCAAAAGTATTAAAATTACCGACTGGCAGAAACATTGCAGCAGCTTATTTATACAGGTGCACAAGCTTTTTGGTGGTGAAAAATTCTTCATCATATAACCGATCAAGGTCATAAATATTACAGCGCCAGGCTTTTAACGTTTGCAGTTCAGGACGAATGTCACCGCCTTTTAAGTAAAGAACTCCGTTTTCGAGGGCATTCCGGTGGTTTTTATCAATCTTATTGGCAATCCAGCTTACGAACTCAGGCAGGGAAGTTACTGCCCGGCTTACGACAAAATCAAATGGATGATTGAGTTCCTCAGCCCTTGATTGAATGGCTGTGACATTGTTCAGACCAAGTGCGTTTTTAATCTCGTTTACAACTTTTATCTTCTTTCCTATGGAATCAACGAGAACGAACTCGCAATCAGGAAAAATTATGGCAAGCGGTATTCCCGGGAAACCGCCGCCGGTACCGACATCAAGAATCCTAGTACCGGCCTCGAACTGAATGATCTTTGCTATCGCCAGCGAATGCAAAACATGTCTTTCTTCGAAATTTTCCATATCTTTCCGCGAAATCACATTGATACGGGCATTCCATTCGCTGTAAAGGCCATGCAATGCCGCCAGCGGGCTATACGCTGACTGGGGCAGAGAGGGAAAATATTTCCTGATAATTTCCATGGTTTAAGAACGGTATAAAATTACGATTTTAAGCCGGTTTTGCGAATTTTGGCTACTTTTATCCACTATGGTTATGTGTATTAATGCCTATACCCAAATATAATGTTCCTCCATGGACGATCATGCAAAGTTTGAGCGAATGCTGCGGATGCTAATGACACTATCTGGTGTTAAGGGCTTCACGGTAAATGAATTATCATCCAGATTCGAAATGTCGGAACGCTCGGTTATGCGTTATCTTTCTACTTTCAGAAGCGCAGGTTTTGTAATTGACCGCAATGACGGCACATACAGGATCATGAAAGTTGAAAAACCTTTTAAAGAGATTAGCGAGTTGCTGCACTTTTCGGAAGAGGAGGCTTACATACTCACAAGGGCTATTCATTCGATTGATGATAATAACTTATTGAAGACCAATCTTATAAATAAGCTGTACTCGTTGTACAACTTCGACAGGGTTGTTGAAACGGTTGTGAAACCTGAAAATACCAGGACAGTTCACCAACTCATTGGCGCTATCCGCGAAAAAAGGCAGGTTTTACTCAGGCAATACCGTTCATCGCATGGCCGGATTGTGCGCGACCGTCTTGTCGAACCCTTTGATTTTACTACCAATTACCAGTTTGTGTGGGCATTTGAACCCGAAAGCCGCATTTGTAAGCTTTTCAAAACATCACGAATAGGAGGGGTGCAGGTTCTTGAAAAGGGTTTCGAAAATGAGGATTTGCATGAAAAAGAACCTGTCGATGTTTTTCGCATCAGTTCAAAAGAGCAGGTAAAAGTTGTATTGCAGCTTAGTTTGCGTGCTTTCAATCTGCTTATCGAAGAATTTCCGCTCGCCGAACAATATGTAAAATCCGTTGATGACAACTTCTGGCATTTTGAAGCCATGGTTTGCGGTTTCGAAGGTGTAGGCAGGTTTGTACTTGGTCTGATTGACGAGGTTGAAGTGATTGAACCTGAGTCGCTTATCAAATATTTGCAAGAAAAAGGAAAAAAAGTTTCAGAAAGAAAATAACTGACAGAAGTTGTCATATTGCCGTTCTAATTTTGAGCTTTCTAAAGAATGAAAGCTATGAACAGAATGGAATTTTTCAAAAATGTGATCATCGGCGGTGCAGGATTATTTTTTCTTCCGGCGAATGCTGAAAATAATGTTCCGGGGAAGCAAAAGATCATGCTTGCCAACATTTTCATCAGCGGATTTCAGTATTACGACGGGCCCGAGGTTGCAGATATGCTCGAAACCGGGCTGATTCTGAAACTTAACCGTGAGCCTCACAACCGCTGGGATCGGAATGCAGTGGAAATCTATGCAGGCGAAGCTAAGCTCGGCTATATTCCGCGCAACGAGAATAACACTATTGCCCGCCTGTTGGACAGCGGAATTCATATTCAGGCAATGATCACTGATCTTGATCCGGAAAGTTTTCCTTACGGTAGCGTGAAGGCCGAAGTTTTCTACTTTGCTCCGCTTTCGGAGTAGCTTTGCGGTGATTTTGAACCCGAATTTTGGTAAGAGCCGGTTTCGGTTTTGTCAAGCAGAATGGATAATCTGAATCCTTCACTATGTTTATTAACCTGTTTTGTTCCTGATGAAATTATTCATCTAATTTTACCGGGGACAAGGTTATTGGCCCGGTTTGGCTAATACGTTCCTTTAATGTTATATCAATCTTATTGTTATGAACAGTGATACCAACGACTTTGTTGCCGGACTTAATACCTGGCATGGCGATATATTGGGGAGAAAAACAGCTGAAGCCCTGCGGAGAAATCATTTCGATGCTCAGTATTTCGAATCGGCCGAAGCGTTGTGCCTGGCGGTCATGAAGCTGATAAACCCTGGTCAAAAAGTTGCGTTTGGTGGCTCCCAGACCATAAAACAGCTCGGTTTGCCGGAACTCATTGCGGCTAAACAGGCAACCATTCTCGATCACAATGCTCCCGGGTTAAGCGCTGACGAAAAAATAGAAATAATGCGCCGCCAGCAGGTTTGCGATGTGTTCCTCTGCTCGGCAAATGCAATAACTACCGATGGACAAATCTATGATGTTGATGGCAACGGGAACCGGGTTTCGGCCATGGTTTTCGGTCCAAAGAAAGTGATTGTGATTGCCGGTACAAACAAATTGTGCCATGATGAAGCATCTGCATGGGAAAGGATACGTTCAACTGCAGCACCTGTAAATATGAAAAGGCTCAACCGTGGAACGCCCTGTGCCACCAGTGGCTATTGTGAAGATTGCAGCAGCAGGGAACGAGGCTGCAATGCATTTCTCATCCTGAAAAAGAAGCCTTCACTTACCGATATGTCAGTGTTTATTGTTAACAAGTCGCTGGGATTCTGATAGTTGCTATTAAGTTGGCAATCGCTTGCTTTTTTCTTTAACGGTTTCATACTTTTACCGCCTCATTCACAGTAAATCTGTCGTTTATGGAACTCAATCCAATTAATGCCATTTCGCCTGTTGATGGCCGCTATCGTAAGCAGGTCGAAAGCCTGTCATATTACTTCAGCGAAGCTGCACTGATCAATTTCCGTGTTTTTGTAGAAATAGAATATTTTATTGCGCTCTGTAATCTTCCGCTTCCACAACTTGCCGGGATTGAGAAAAAACAATTATCGCAACTCCGCTTGATGTTCAAAAACTTTACGTTCAATGATGCACAGGAGGTGAAAGAAATAGAGGCGGTTACAAATCATGATGTTAAAGCGGTGGAATATTTCCTGAAAAAGCAGTTTGATAAACTAGGGCTGGCAAAATACCGTGAGTTCGTTCATTTCGGGCTTACATCGCAGGACATCAACAATACTGCCATGCCATACGCACTCAAGCAAGCCATGAATGAGGTGGTACTTCCCATTTACGAAAGCCTGGTGGATAAACTGCTGAAGAAATCAAGAGAATGGCAGAAGGTTTCTATGCTTGCACGCACTCATGGCCAACCTGCGTCTCCAACCCTGTTAGGCAAGGAGATATATGTATTTGTCGAGAGGCTTCGCAGTCAGTTGAAAATGATGAAATCCATACCATTCGAAGCAAAATTTGGCGGTGCTACAGGGAATTTTAATGCTCATTATGCCGCCTACCCCGATATTGACTGGATGGGATTTGCTGATACTTTTGTGAAAAAGCAATTGGGTCTTGAGCGGCAACGCACCACAACACAAATTGAGCATTACGATGCCATGGCAGCATTGTTCGATTGCCTCAAACGCCTCAATAACATATTGATAGATTTCAGCCGCGATATGTGGAGCTATATTTCAATGGAGTATTTCAGGCAGAAAATTGTATCCGGCGAGGTAGGATCATCCGCCATGCCCCATAAAGTAAATCCTATTGATTTTGAGAATGCCGAAGGCAACCTGGCCATAGCTAACGCAATTTTCGAATTCCTGTCGGCCAAGCTTCCGGTTTCGCGTCTGCAGCGCGACCTTACCGATTCAACAGTATCACGTAATATCGGGACGCCATTGGCACATTCGGTTATTGCACTCAAATCATTGCTCAAAGGTGTGGATAAGCTTATTCTCAACGAATTGAAATTGCAGGATGACCTTGAAGATAATTGGGCTGTAGTTGCCGAAGGCATACAAACTATCCTGCGCCGCGAAGGTTATCCAAAACCTTATGAAGCGCTTAAAGAGCTGACGCGCACCAACAGCCATATTGACAGAAAAGCAATAAGCGAGTTCATTGATACCTTATCAGTGAATGCAGCCACAAAAAAGGAGTTGCGTAAGCTCAACCCAACGGACTATACGGGCAAATTTGAGATCCGGGAAAAATAGCGCCCACTATAAGATAGACTTGCATCAATGATTTTTGTACTTTTGCAGAAAAATTGAAGCCACCCATGGATTTGAAAGATTATTTAGCCATTTCGGGAAAGCCGGGCCTTTATAAATCGGTAGTACAATCAAAAACCGGCGTCATTGTTGAATCGTTGACAGATGGCAAACGCTTTCAGGCATTTGCAAGCGACAAAGTAAGTTCACTCGGCGAAATAAGTATCTATACCGATACCGATGATATGCCTGTTCGCGAGGTTTTCAGGCTTATGCAGGCATCGCAGGCCGAAACTGCCCTGCCCGATGCGAAAAATGCTGATAAAGAGGTAAAAGCATATTTTGAGAAAGTGATACCCCAGTTTGACCGCGACCGTTTTTATGTGTCGCACATGCGTAAAATCATCAGCTGGTATAACCTATTAGTCGCAAGCGGTGTGAACGACTTTACTGAACCGGTTGAAGAATCAGCCGACACTAAGCAGGACGAAACAGCGCCGCCGGCTGAAGCAAAAAGCGACGAATAATACCTTTTTCCGCCTCAATGGCGGATTTTTTTTGCCTATTTTAGCAACGAAAATCATTTAACCTTCATGACCAAGTTTATTCATGATTTCAAGGTTCTGCAAAACCGGGAAGTGAGCAAAGGGTATCATGTACTTGTGCTGCAATGCCTTCAGCAGCTTCCGGCAATATTCCCGGGACAGTTTGCGCAACTGCTGGTCGAAAATTCACCGTCCACATACCTGCGAAGGCCCATATCAATATATGATGTTGATCCTGTTGAAAATACAATCTCGTTGCTGGTAAAAGTTGTCGGGAGTGGAACAGCTCATATTTCAGCACTACAAGAAGGAAATACGCTTAACCTTGTTTATCCGCTGGGCAATTCTTTCTCGTTACCCGAAGGGAAAAAAGTTTTGCTCGTGGGCGGCGGAGTTGGTATCGCCCCAATGTTGCTACTGTCGAAATTTATACATTCACATGGCAAAGAGGTGAGCGTTTTGATTGGAGGAAGAACCTCGGCAGATATTATCGAACCTGATCAATATGCGAAATATGCAACAGTGGGAATAACAACTGAAGATGGATCATTAGGGCATAAAGGACTGGTTACCACACATTCGTATTTTGATAGTGTAGGCAAATATTCAATGATCTATGCCTGCGGACCCGATCCGATGATGAAAGCGGTTGCCGGAATTGCAACCCGGGCAGGAATTCCTTGCGAAGTATCACTTGAGAATCTCATGGCCTGTGGTATAGGCGCCTGCTTGTGCTGTATTGCCGAAACTACCTCAGGCAACAAAACAACCTGTGTCGATGGCCCCGTCTTCAACGTGAAGGATTTATCAGGGTGGGACAGAAGCAAATGAAAATACCTCATACTTATTAACAAAAACTGTATATAACAAGCATTAAATGGCTGATCTTTCAGTAGATATAGGAACTCTGCATCTGAAGAACCCGGTGATGCCCGCATCAGGAACCTATGGTTATGGTCCCGAGTTCGATGATTTTTATGATGTAAGCCGCCTTGGAGCTATCGTTACCAAAGCCTGCACCTCGAAGCATCGCGAAGGGAACCGTTATCCGCGAATGGTTGAAACGCCTATGGGGATGCTCAATTCCGTGGGGCTGCAAAACAAGGGAGTTGATTATTTTATATCTACTATTTATCCGGCTGTTTCTCATTACGATACTCATATCATTGTCAATGTAAGTGATTCAACAGTTGATGGATATGTTGAAGTTGCCGGTAAACTTGAAGCATTGGAGAAAATAACAGCCATCGAACTCAACATCTCGTGTCCTAATGTTAAGGAAGGTGGAATGGCTTTTGGTACATCGTGTCCGATGGCGGCATCGGTTACAAAAGCTGTAAGGGATGTTTATCATAAAACGCTCATTGTCAAGCTGTCGCCCAATGTAACCAATATTGCTGAAATAGCCAGGGCTGTTGAAGCCGAAGGTGCCGACTCAGTGTCGCTTATAAACACTCTGCTTGGCATGGCTATTGACATTGAAAAACGCAGCCCTTTACTTTCAACCATTACCGGTGGTTTGTCGGGCCCGGCAGTGAAACCAATTGCTTTGCGTATGGTGTGGCAGGTTGCTAATGCTGTGAAAATACCAGTTATTGGTATGGGCGGCATATCCAATGCCAGTGATGCAATTGAATTTTTACTGGCAGGTGCAACGGCTGTACAAATCGGCACAGCCAACTTTGTCGATCCGATGGTTTGTGTCAGGGTTATCGATGGAATCAACGAATATCTCGACAGGCACAACTGCAAATCAGTAAACGAAATTATCGGCGCGCTTCGGGCATAGTTGCGTGGTTGAATTCAGGAAGGATAATCGATTTTACAATTCATGATTTTAAGATGCATAAAAAGAATGTATTGATCATAGGTTCGGGCGGGCGTGAACATGCTATCGCCTGGAAAATAGCCCAGAGTCCGTTGTTGCACCGCCTGTATATCGCTCCGGGCAATGGTGGTACCGGTTTTACCGGTACCAATATCCCGATAAGCGATTGCGACTTTGAAGCTATTAAGCGGGTTGTGCTCGAAAATGATATCGACATTGTTGTTGTTGGGCCTGAAAATCCTCTTGTTCAGGGTATTGCCGACTTTTTTGAATCGGATAATCTTCTGCAGGATGTTTTAGTGGTTGGTCCTTCGAAACTTGGCGCCCGCCTCGAAGGGAGCAAGGATTTTGCCAAACAATTTATGAAGAGGCATCAAATTCCGACTGCAGCGTATGAAACTTTCGACAAATCCACAATAAACAAAGCAATTGACTTTTTAGGCAGGTTATCAGCGCCCTATGTGCTGAAAGCCGATGGATTAGCTGCCGGTAAAGGGGTGATTATCTGTAACTCACTCGATGAAGCAGTTGTGGAGTTAAAGTCAATGCTGTTTGAATCAAAATTCGGTGAAGCATCGTCAAAGGTGGTTATTGAGGAATTTCTTAATGGCATTGAGCTTTCGGCGTTTGTAATAACCGATGGCATAAGCTATAAAGTTTTGCCCGAAGCCAAGGATTATAAGCGTGTAGGAGTAGGCAATACCGGCCCGAATACAGGTGGTATGGGCGCAGTTTCGCCCGTTCCTTTTGCCGGCAGCGATTTTATGAGAAAGGTGGAGGAAAGGATTATAAAACCGACCGTCAATGGCCTCTTAGCCGAAAATATTCCATACAAAGGATTCATTTTCTTTGGTTTGATGAATGTGAATGGCGATCCATATGTGATTGAATACAACGTCAGGCTTGGCGATCCTGAAACTGAGGTTATTATGCCTCGTATCAAAAGCGACTTCTTAAAAATACTTATTGATCTGGGTGAAAACAGGCTTCAGGATTCGGTGCTCGAATTGCATAATGATACTGCGGTTGCCGTGATGATGGTTTCGGGTGGTTATCCAGGAACGTATCAGAAAGGTATGGTGATTAACGGTTTGGATAACAGTGATTTATCCGTCGTTTTTCATGCAGGAACTGAGTACCTGGATGATTCACAGACTTATATTACTGCTGGTGGCAGGGTGCTTGCTGTATCGGCAACCGGAGATAACATGTCTATTGCCCGCGAAAAGGTTTACAAAGGCATAGGGCAACTGAGTTTTACAAATCATTTCTTCAGAACCGATATTGGAAATGATTTAATGCTTTAAAAAGATCACAATGCTAAAGGCATTATCAAAATCAGGAACGCTGCTGCAACTCATTGTTTTTCTGGCAATTGGCGCTCTATTGTGGTTTCCTGCCTTTGTGCATCCGCCGGGAATCGCATCGAGCAAACTGGCAGGGCCGCTTTTCACAATGCTATCAGCCTGGTTTGATGGTAGCCTTTTTTGGCCTGTGCTAACTTCGGCTATTTTACTGGTTTTCCAGGCCTTCATACTTCATACATTACTTTCATCAAACGACCTCATCCCGCGCGATTGCCTCGTGGAATCAGTGGTTTTGCTGGTACTATTGAGTTGGAATCCGTCGGTTTTGTCGTTTAATCCTGCAGTTCCGGCACTGTTATTCGTCCTCGTGGCTATATACATGATTATGAGGATGTATGGTAACGATGAGCCATACCAATATGTTTTCACGGCAGCCCTTTCCATAGCTGTGGCTTCACTCTTTTACCTTCCTGCCGCCTGGTTTATCACCGGAGTTTGGATAAGCCATCTTACCTATCGCATTGCATCCTGGCGCGAATGGTTTATTTCGATACTGGGATTTGTAGTTCCCTTTCTCTATGTTTTCAGCTATTATTACTGGATGGGTGAACTGAGCGAAGGTTGGATCAGGTTATCGCGGGCCATCATGCAACCATTCAGTCATATCGAGCACATGGCCGATTATGAAATTTTCACGTTCGTATTGTTGGGTATTACGATGCTGATAACCCTACTGATAACGATAAATGGCATTCAGGATAAACTGATAAGCATCAGACGAAAAGCGTGGATCATCGTTGATTTTGCGCTTGCAGGAACAGGTATGATGCTATTCACTTTTAATGACTTCCGTACTTCACATATTTTCATTTTGGTTCCTGCCGTTTTCTTTATTTCGTATGCAATAATCATGGTTAAAAGAAGTAAAATCGTTGACTGGCTGGTCACTGCAGTGCTTATAATTGCTGTTTCCATTCATTTCTTCCTGTGATCATGTTAAGAAGAAGATACCAATCTGAAGTTTTGGAAGCCGGCGTGGACGAAGCAGGAAGAGGATGCCTGGCAGGACCGGTTTATGCTGCCGCAGTTATACTTCCTGAAGATTTTATTTGCCACGAACTCAATGATTCAAAGCAGCTTAGCAAAAAGCTTCGTGACAAATTAAGACCTGTGATTGAGCAACAGTCCATCAGTTGGGCTATTGGCATTGCCGATCAGTATGAAATTGACAGCCTGAACATACTCAATGCTTCACATCTTGCCATGCACCGTGCGATTGAAGGCTTAAAGGTTAGACCGGGTTTTCTGATCATTGACGGCAACAGGTTCAAACCATATGCCGGAATCGAATCAAGGTGTATAGTAAAGGGCGATGCCACTTTTATGTCAATTGCGGCAGCATCAATACTTGCGAAAACTCACCGCGATGAATTCATGAACACAGTTTCGATTGAATATCCTTGCTACATTTGGGGAAATAACAAAGGCTACCCGACCGAAGAACACCGAAAAGCAATAATAAATCACGGATTATCGCCGTTACATCGCCGGAGTTTCTCCTTCCAGCAGAAACTTTTCTGATGAACTTCCACTAAAATAGTTTTAACAATAAAACACAAAACCCCGCCTTTAGGGGCGGGGATTCATGAACCAAATTATTAACCAATTTTAACCAGAAAACCTCTTACCAGAGAAATATAGAAAATCTTGTTGATTACGCTTTTTCGATAACCAGTCTTGAAGCGAATACGGCTACAAAATTACAAACATTTTTTAAATCATTACAAAAGTTTATAAAAAATATTATTAATTATTTCAGACTTTATACAATACTAACTTAATGCTTGCTTGACAATATCCTTGTGTTTTTAACTTTATATACTTTGTATGAATGAGTTATTTATGCATGAGCAATACAATCGCCTGATGTGTGCTCCAATGGTCTGAATGATCGGGTTTTGATATTCGTTCCTATTCCTTTCATTATTTGATATATCTTTGGCATCTTAGTACAAAAATAATTTTGTATGCTCCGCAAACTGTTAATAATTCATATATTTTCAACACTTTACATTGCCTGCTACGGGCAGTCGAAACCATTGAATCCCGAAACAAAAGCTTATATCGCGAAATTCAATGCTATCGCCGTTGCCGAAATGCAGCAGTATAAAATACCAGCTAGCATCACACTCGCACAAGGTATCATTGAAAGCAACAACGGCAAAAGCCCGCTTGCGCTCGATGCCAATAACCATTTTGGAATCAAATGCCAGAAGGATTGGACCGGAGACACCTATCTGTTTGATGACGATGAAGAAAATGAATGTTTCCGGAAATATAAAAACGCAGAGGATTCGTACCGCGACCATTCGGTGTTCTTAACTACAAGGCAGCGTTATGCTGAATTGTTCAGTCTTTCAATTACTGATTACAAAGGATGGGCGCGCGGTTTAAGCCAGTTTGGCTATGCCACCAATCCTAATTATCCCGATATTTTAATCCGGGTTATTGAGGACTACCAGCTTTACCTTTACGATAATATTTCAGAGCAGCAACAGATTGCTAATAACGAAATAAAAGTTCAGCCTGAGATTGCGGGAAATAATTCAGGAGAAGTCAGCGAGAAGGGTCCTGTTGTGTTCAGGAAAGCATACCGGATGCCTCAGCCTTCGGAGTTCAAGCTGATTTACACGAGTAAACTGGGTCGGAAGGTTTACCAAAACAACGGGATTCCTTTTGTTTTTGCAAGGAAAAATGATACATGGTATGACCTGGCATCGGAATTTGGTATCTACACTTTTCAGATATACCGGCAGAATGACCTGCAACTCACTGATCCGATAACCGAAGGCCAAATCATTTACCTTGAACCCAAAAAGCGGCAGGCTCTGGTAAAAAGTTATATTTTCGACAGAAACGACAGTATGTATGCTGTTTCTCAACGGTTTGGAATTAAACTGAGCCATCTATACAAATATAATGGGCTCTTGCCGGGTGATGAACCAGCTCCCGGAACAACAATTTTGCTCCGAAAGTAGTCTGATTTGTTGTATGTATCTCAAAACTATTATTTTTGCACCAGATTGTTAATTCAATAACAGTAAAAACATTCTTCAGGGCAGGGTGAAATTCCCGATCGGCGGTATAGTCCGCGACTTCCGAAATTCGGAACTGACCAGGTGAAAGTCCTGGACCGACAGTAAAGTCTGGATGAAAGAAGAGTGACGGTGTTCTGCATTCCCTTTTGGGCTTTGCCCCGTTATGAGTATTTCTCGCACTGCCCTGGTTTGTTAGCCGGGTTTTTTATTTTGCAGCCATGAGAAAACAATTCTTCGAAATACAACTATTAGTGCTAATCATTTATGCGTCAGCAAACGCATATAGTCAAAGCACGGGTCAGATCATCGGACGTGTTATTGATCAGTCCACCGGGGCACCGGTTGTTAATGCCGAAATAAAGTTTTCTGGGCCACTAAAAGGAACTGTTTCCGATTCAGCCGGCATGTTTATGATCAGGGCTGCAACAGGTTCGTACGATGTGGCCATCACCCATATTTCATACGAAAGCTATACCGCAAAAATTAAGGTAAGGGAACATCAGAACATTGATGTCACAGATATTCAATTGGTTCCCAAGGTGGTTGCACTCAAAGAAGTGAGAATCCTTTCTTCTTACGTGTCCGATCGCTCAACCCCGGTAGCTGTTTCAACAATCAATACTGCTGAAATAGAAAAACAGGCCGGAAACAAAGATTACCCCGAACTGCTTAATCAAGTACCGGGGATATATGCCACGAGGCAGGGTGGTGGTTCCGGTGACGACAGGCTTACCATCCGTGGATTTCAGCAGGAGAACATAGCACTTTTACTCAATGGCGTGCCCGTGAGTAGTATGGAAAACGGACTTGTTTACTGGTCTAACTGGATGGGTTTGACTGATGCAACCGAAGCAATACAGGTGCAACGAGGGCTTGGCGCTTCGCGGGTTGCAATGAACTCGGTTGGTGGTACAGTAAACATTATCACAAAAACCACATCCGTCACCAGAGGCAGTGCGCTTCGTTACAGCATTTCTGATTATGGTAATCAAAAATTTTCGCTGCAGTTGAATTCCGGTAAAATGAAGAACGGCCTTGCATTATCGTTTCTGGGTTCACGAACTCAGGGCCCGGGCTATGTAGATGGCACATACACAAATGGTTGGGCTTACTATTTTTCGGTTAGTTGGGAGAAATTCAGGAACCACAAACTCGTTCTCACAGCCATCGGCTCTCCCGAAAAGCATGGGCAGCGGAACTACGGCAGCACCTACGAGTCAATAGAAAAACTTGGAATACGATATAATTCCGAGTGGGGCTATTACAATGGTAAAATGCTCAATCTTTCAGAGAATTTCTATCATAAACCTCAGGTAAATCTGAACCATTACTGGAAGATCAATGAAAAGATACTGTTGGCATCATCGGCTTATCTGTCAGTTGGTTACGGGGGAGGAAGATATTCCGAGGCATACAATTACGGAACATCTGTATATTATTTCAGAAAAGATAACCAGGTTGATTTTGATGCTGTAATTCAGCAAAACATTGCAAATGAGGACTCAACACAACTTTCCGACGGCACTTGGGTTAGGAAATATTCAAAAAACATACTCACGCATTACAGGGCAAACCATTACTGGACAGGAATTCTTTCAACGCTCAACTTTCAGGCAAGGCCTTCTTTAAAAATAATTGCCGGCCTTCATGTCAGAACTTTCAAATCGCATCTTTACGAAGAAATCAATGACCTGATGGGCGGTGAATACTGGGTCGAACAATATGCATGGTCGCTGGCAGGTATTGCCGGGCGGGAACAAATAAAACGAATCGGTGACATTATAAATGTTGATAACTACTCGCTGATGAATTACGGTAATATGTTTGCCCAGGCCGAGTTTACGCGCGGAAAGTTTAACATGTTTCTTGCGTCAACAGTTTCGGGCACAAATTACCGGCGGGAGGATCCTTACAATTATCCAGCAGGCCCAAAGAGTGAAATGGTTGCCAAAATTGGCGGTGATGCAAAGGCGGGTTTAAGTTATGCACTCGACGGGGAAAGTAATTTGTATTTCAACCTCGGACTTTACTCGCGTGAACCGCTGTTCAAGTTTGTTTATGTAAACTTTGGCAATACTGTGGCACATAATTTAAAAAATGAAAAAATCATGGCTGCCGAAGCAGGCTATACGTATGCTAACGGCAATAACACGCTGAGGATCAACGGTTACACTACATATTGGAAGGACAAGTCACTGCTGTCGCGCGAAAATATCCAGCTGGCCGACAGTACTTTAACCCGTGCATTGGTTAGCGGGCTCAATGCCCTGCATACAGGCCTGGAGATTGAGGCTGCATTTACAGTGGCCAGAAACCTGAGAACCGGCGCGAATTTCTCACTTGGTAACTGGAAATGGACAAATGATATTAAAGCAAGCATCTATAACGATAACAAGGTTCTTATTGACAGCATGACTGTTTATGCGAAGGGATTATATGTAGGCGATGCGCCGCAAACACAATTGGGGATATTTGCAAGTTATCGCCTATTAAAACATTTCGATCTGGATATCAATTGGTTGTATTACGACAGACTTTATGCCAATTTTGATCCGGTGAATCGCTCAGATCCTCATGACAGGAGAAATCCTTACCGCCTGCCTGCCTACAGCCTCACCAACATTTTCATTGGGTATGACTTTTTGATTCAGGAAGTAAGAGCAAGAGCCCAGTTAAGCTGCGAAAACCTTTTCAACATACAAACACCGGTGAGAGGTGACGATGGCGCCGACCATTCTTCAAAGACTTTCACAGGATTCTGGAGCCTTGGCCGAACATTTAATCTCGCGATCAGATTCTCTTTTTAAGATGTTGATATTAAGTTCGCTTCGCGCTACTTTGAATACTTTTAGATGGTTGCAACAAAAGTCAATGATTATTTGAAAAGTAATGGATTTATAACTCCTTATACACCTTGCGCATTACAGCAGTCACCTCACAAGCGAAATCTTCAAGACCTGATTCCGGCATTCCTTTAACCATCGTTTCAGGATTCACCAGCGAAATTTCAACAGAACCGTTGTCGTGCTGCTGAACAATTACATTGCATGGCATCATAATCCCAACTTTATCAAAGGTTGAAAGCGCTTTATAGGCAAATTTTGGATTGCAGGCTCCGAGAATCCGGTAAGGCCTGAAATCTACATCAATTTTTGTTTTAAGGGTTTCCTTTACATCAATCTGGGTGATGATGCCGAATCCATATTCTTTCAATAAACCGGTAACCTTTTCAATGGCATCTTCGAAGTTCAAATCAATCTTTTTTGTGAAATATGGTGTCATAAGTTAATGATTATTGGTTTATGAGATGGAATTATCAGATCACATATCATCTCGTGTGGTGCTGAGTTTCAATCGCCAAAAATAGCAGAATAATATTTCGGGAACGTCAATTTGATGATTAAGCTTTAATCTCCTGATCGCTGCTATGCAATGGATGATCGTATGTTACTGCGATAGTTTTTCCAGCGATTCTTTTGCATCGCATTTTCTTATTTCGCAATAGCCAAGCTTTACAGCCAGTTCCTGCCCATCGGTTAAAATCCAGCGAATGAATTCAGCGATGTTCCTGTCTTCCGGCTTATTCTTTGTAACCAGTAAAAGGTTGCGACACAGCGCTGATGGATATATACCAAGATATGCTGCGCGGTGAAGTGATTCAATATTGTTGTACACGTTTTCTTTTGCATCAATTTTCCCGTTTTTGTTCAAATCAACAGGTAACACCCTGATTCCGGATGATTGACTCTTCAATTCAGAATCGTAGGCATAATGGGCATTACAAAATCCAATGCTGGTTTGTTCGGTTCTGATTTTCTTTATCATTCCGGTATCACCGGTTATTTCAACTCCTTTGAATTCTGATAATGAGCAGCCAAGGTACCTGGCCCATATCACCTCGGCACCCGATTCGTCCGATCGGGTTACCGGTGTAATCACACGCTTATCTTCTGTTCCTGTCAAATCTCCCCAGGTAAGCGTTTTATCTTGTGTGAACACAGCTTTTAGCTTCTCGCGCGTCAAACCGGTTTGCATAAGTTTATCCACACCCTGGGCTGAAGCATTCATAATTGGTAAAACACCTTCTTTTGTTACGGGCACACTCCACAATTCCAACGCTTCTTCGTCAGGTAAAAGCTCGCGTGAGGCCATCGCTATGCCTGTCTTTCCATCCATCAGGTCTTTTATACCTGCACCTGTGCCATTTGCCATGACTGCAATCTTGAGATCAGGATATTGCTTAGTAAACTCAGTTGCCCAGGCTTTCATCAGCGGTTCAAGTGCCCAGGCGCCTGAGATGTTTATTTCTCCCGATAATTGCCCAGTATTGTTCACCGAATCCGGTAATTCGGGTTTGTTTTTGCAACCAATCATCAGGATGATCAGTATAGCTGCCGGGAATGTTATTTTTGCTGACATACCGATAAGATTTGTAATTAGGCTAAGTTAAGAATAATTTTGCTGAATTAGATATGATAACCAAAGATATTTGTTGATCAGAATTGAATCAAGCCATCATACATTGTCGTATCCATACTCATTTGTATAAATACCGTTCTGAGCGCTAAAAAAAAGCCGCAATTTCTTGCGGCTTTTTGGTACTCAATTGAATTTCTATTTTATAATGATCAGTTGTTTGTTCCATATCCTTCCATCTCTCTCGAGGCGAAGCAGGTAGGTTCCGCCTGATAAATTAGGAAAGTCATATGTTTTTAGGAATCTGCCTTTGACAGGAATGTTTATTTCGCTGTAAACAAGCATGTTAGATGCATTGAAGAGACTGATGTTATACTCTCCCGAAGGTAACGATGAACTTTGCAAAGTAAAAGTTCCGTTATTTGGATTCGGAAATAATTCGAGTGTTGTATTCTGGCCAGGTTCCTCAATTCCGGTGCAATCGTAGAAGTTTACTGAAACGGTATCGCTTCCGGCGCAACCATTAATATCAGTGATAGCTACAATAAAATCGAATGTGCCCAGGCCGCGCCCGGTTGTATCTACCTGAATAGCTGATGTGGTTTCACCTCCGGGCTGCCATAAATAGGTGGTGTAATTTTGCGAAGTAGCATCAATAAGGCACGCAAGGTTGCCGCACATTGACTGATTAGCAAGTTCAGGATCAGGCAATGGATGGACAATAATATCTTGTGAAGCCCATACGTCGCAACCGGTGATAGTGTCAAGAATTGTGTAGGTTATCGTAAATGTGCCCGGGCCGGAGTCTGAGGGACTAAACTGGTTACCGGTAACTCCGGTTCCGCTGAATATGCCACCGGCAGGTGTCCCCGAGAGGCTAACCGGAGCGGCGCCAAAACAAACGGCTTCGACAGGTTCAATAGTAACGGTTGCCAGCGGCAGGACTTTTATTGTTTGGTTTACTGAGTCAATGCATCCATTCGCATTCGTGTATGTATATGTGATCACGTGGGTACCCGGCCCTGCCAGTGAAGGATTAAATGTACTGGTATCGGTTATGCCTGTACCGGTATAAACTCCGCCTGCCGGCAATCCCTGGGTGAGTATAAACGGCTGTGCATTACCGCAAACTGAATCGAGCGGTGCTAAGGTAACGTCTGGTAAGGCATTGATTACCAATGTAACAGTTGTGGCAGGGCTGGTACATCCGTTTTCGGTCTGAGTAACTGTATATTCATATGATCCAGGTTGCGTTTGTGTTGGAGTGAACACTGAATCATTGCTTACCATGAAATTCTGATAATACCATTGCAGGTTAGTTCCTTCGGCAGTAAGACTTGGGGTCGGCTGTCCGAAACAGGTTACCGCACCGCTGGCTATGGGCGCGTCAGGTGTCACTGATACACTGATGTACGAAGTTTTGGTCAGCATATCGGTACCAACCTGGTTAGTAACGGTTAGCGATACATCATACACTCCCGGTGTGTTATATACAATTCCGGCCGGGTTTTTAACATCCGAAGTTTCAGGGTTTCCACCGGGAAACGACCAGTTCCAGCTTGTAGGCGGACCCGATGAGAGATCCTGGAAATTAAGTGAATAACCTACACACGATGAGGTATCGGATACAGTGAAATTACATACCGGGGGCAAAGGATTAATAGCCCTGATGGTGATGAGTCGTTTGTGAACCGGCGTCCCATTCGTTCCGTTTGCAATCACAGTAACATTGTAATCGCCCATGGGAACCGCACCGGTCGGGATAAACGAAAGCGGCAATTGGCCGGGATATGACCATAATTTATTTCCATTGGGGAATGATACATTGAACAGGGCAGCGGTGGCAGCATCCATCTCAACCGAAACAAACGCAGTATCGGAATACAGTTTTACGTCAGGAACTGTAAACATGAAATCAGCAGTGGCTTCGACTGTGTCAAGCTGGGGTTCCATGCGCATGGCAAAGTCAGGGAAGTAGGCAACATAGCTGTCAAACTTTCCCGCCCTGAAATCGGTCCAGGCGACCATTGCGCTAAATTTATTTGATGCAACACCATTATAGTCACCTAAATATGTAGGCGTATTGCCTCCGCCGCAAGTGGTGCAGTTTATCTTGAATTTAGCCTGTGAAACCGGAACATTGGGAGCAAAAGTCACTCCATCATCGCTATAGGATGCGTATAACATGCAACTATCGCTGGTTGGGCAGTCGCGTGTGTCGAGCCACGATACATATAGCCGCCCGGTTTCTTTATCGCACCAGATAGCAGGAAACCAGTTGTGGTTATTTTCCGATTCGGGATCATCATTCACAACAATGGCTGATGACCATGTAGCGGCTGCATCGTCAGAATAGCGACAGAAAATATCCGGTTTATGGCCGTTACCGGCAGGATTATTTGAAGCATATACCAGGTAAAGCCGTCCGCGATGTGCTCCATTAGAATTATCGGCAGCTATAAACGGGTAGGGCCTTGTACGCATATTCTGAACCGAATTCCGTCCGTTTACATTTGACCCGACATAATTGGAAAATTGTTGCTGCGATTTTTGGGTGAATGTTGAACCGCCATCGGTTGACTGAAAAAATGTATATATTGAAGAAAAAGAGCTTCCGGTGTTCGTAACAACATACACCGAGCCGCCATTTGTCGTTCCTTCGGGACCAACTGCAACCATCATTCCCGGAAGACTTTGAGAAGCAAAGTTCTTGGTGTTTTGATATGAAGCTCCGTTATCGGTACTGCGGGACAAATTTCCGCCCGAATTTGCCGTCATGGTGTTAAAAATATAGTTTGCAAACGGGCCATCGGTTTGGTCGGCAGCTATCCAGCATTTATCAACGCCCACGATTGCATTCACATAACTGTCCCATGTTTCACCATTGTCGTTTGATACAGCCACTTTTGATCCGATGATGGGGTCGCCATACATGTTCTGGTATAATAATCGTCCCTGCCCATCGTAAGTTACTACCACATCGCCCCTCATGTTTGTCCAGTTTGGATTTTTTGCCGTCCAGTTGTAACCGTCATTGGTGTAATAACCTTTTCCGCCTGCCCCCCCTGTAGTCGAGTTCCAGGTTGCGTAAAACTGAAGAGGATTCAGCGGATTGTTGGTTACACTGCATTCCGCAAAATCGCGCCCCAGCAGAAAGTTATCATAATCATCCACAGTCACAACCGATGACCGCAATTGCCCTTCCTGCGAACGATCGTATCCGGGTTTCATAACCATAGGATCATGAAGCTTATTTTTATCGTAGGTTGCCGGTTGTGCAACAACTGTATGAACGGTGGTGAGGAATAGTAATCCTGTGAAAACAATTTTTGATAGGGTAGATTTTTTCATGCTTACTGATCTGATTGAGAACTGATTTAGGTCATAAAATTAATATTATTTTGAATTATTCTAAGGAGACACCGAAATATTCACGTTGAAATTGTAATTTTGGTATGACATACAATAAGTTAATCCTCAAAACCTCCTGAAATGAAAATGCTCAAAAATGCCCTGATCGCGATTTCCCTTTCCGGTTTTGTTTTACTTTTTTCGGGATGCCCGTTTTCCGGTAGTGTCCCTATTGATGATGGCACTGTGGTAGTGTCGGATAAACTCGTGGGTACCTGGATTAAGCCTGGTGACGTGGAAGAGGAAGATCCTACTTATTTTGTCACTTCCAAAACTGATAAATACCATCTTTCGGCGCTGAAAATAGAGTATTCAACCACCGATGCCGAATATGATACTACTGAGTACAATCTGACGCTCAGCAATGTTGCCGGTGATGTTTTCGCGAATGTAATTGAA
>JAKLFM010000003.1:0-18601 GCA_022711175.1 Bacteroidota bacterium
CTCTGCCGATCTTAAACTCAATTGCGGAACATTTAACTGGATGCCTGTTTGGTATCCGGGCGGTAACATTGAAACCTCTGTGGCTGAAGAACTTTACTCAGATGCATCATCCCACTTCGAGAACGGGAACTACAACCAGGCGGTTCTGCTTTTTCAACTTTTAATTGAACAATACCCAACCTCATCTTATGCCCAGGCGGCAATGAAAGAATTGTTACGGCTTGAATCATTTGCAGACAACAATTACGACAATCTTAAAGCGTATTATCTCACCGATAATACCATTGTAAACGACTCGACATTAAGTAAATTAGGAGCTTTCTTAGCCAATAAATGCGATGTAGAATTAGGTAACTGGGAGAATGCAATTGCATGGTATGAAAACCAAATATTAAATCCAATTAGTAATGCTGACAGTATTTTCGCTATTATTGACCTGGGCGACATATACCTGTTGATGCAAAACCAGGGACTAAAATCGTCATATGTCGGCAACCTCGCTCAGTATAAACCTGAAAGCAAGGAACAATATTCAGTGAACAGGGATTATCTCCTTTCATTGCTTCCTTTTGAGAAGAATCAAAATAATGCTGATCCGGATATTGCCGGAAACAATCCGGGCTTCTTAAACCAGAATTCACCAAATCCTTTTTCTGAAAGTAGTCAGATCAATTATTCCATTACAAGGGTAGGTAATGTTGATATTTCAGTGCGTAACCTTACCGGTCAGGAGATACTCGGTTTGCCGCAGGGAATACAGGAAAAGGGCTCCTATTCAGTAGGATTTGTCAATCAGGCATTACCTTCTGGATTGTACTTCTTCTCTCTCAAACTCGATGGCAATGTAATTGCAACTCGAAAAATGTGCGTGAGCAGGTAGTGAAAATGCACTGCGAAGGCACCTGTCTCCTGACGGATGCGCCTCAGCACTGCCAACCTCGCCGTAAACAACTACCCTTGGCGAATCATATTCAATAACAAGGTGATTGAAAGCGGGAAATGGGTGAAAGAGAGGTGATTTACTTCGCCGGGGCCATCACTTCGGGGAAATCGTTTGCCGCGGAATTGATGAGTTTCGAAACCGGGTAAGCCTCCATCTCTTCGTCAGCGTATGGCCTGAGGAGTTCAAGCAACTCAGCGGCATTATTGCTGCCAAGCCATAATTGTTCGTCTTCGCGCCTGAGGATCACCGGCATACGGTTGTGAATGGGCTGCATGAACCCGTTGGCGCCGGTAGTGATGATGGTGAACGATGATATTTCGCTGCCTTCGGGGGTACGCCAGCGGTCCCACAAACCCGCAAAGGCAAAGAGCCTGCTGTTTTTCAGGTAAATCCTGTATGGAACTTTGTCGCCGTTTTGCCGCCATTCGTAAAAGGCATCGGCAGGAACAAGGCATCGCCGCGTGCGCAGCGCCGTTTTATACGATGGTTTCTCAGTGATGGTCTCGGCCCTGGCATTTATCATTTTGTTGCCTATCGAAGGGTCTTTGGCCCAGCCGGGGATCAATCCCCATTTATAATAGCTCAGTTGCCGGGGTTTTTCGTTGGTAATAACGGCCAGCATCTGCGTGGGAGCGCAATTGTAGCGGGCTTCATAAGGTGCATCGCCACCTGCGGTCTCAAAAAATTCGTTGAGCTCGGCTTCATTTACCGTGAGTGAAAAACGTCCGCACATCGCAGTCAGGTTTGAAAGATAAATTTACGCTTAATTTTCACCGGCCTGTTCATTATCTTTGTGAAAAGAAACCTAAGAAAGTCCGGATATGAAAAAGTTTGCCGTAATACTTGCCGGTTGTGGCGTTTATGATGGCGCCGAGATACACGAAGCCGTGATGACCCTTTATGCCATTGCCAAAAATGGCGCTGCATATCAGTGTTTCGCGCCTGACATTAAACAACATCATGTGGTGAATCACCTTACGGGAAAAGAGATGCCCGAGTCGCGCAATGTGCTGGTTGAAAGCGCACGCATTGCACGCGGAAAAATAAAGCCGCTCAGCGAACTTAATATCCGTGATTTTGATGCGGTGATATTCCCCGGAGGTTTCGGAGTGGCTAAAAACTTATGTTCCTATGCTTTCGATGGTGCTGATTGTACAGTCATTCCGGAAGTTTCGGAAGTGATTCGTGAAGCAGTTACCATGCGCAAACCTGTTGGTGCACTGTGCATCTCGCCGGTTATGCTGGCTAAAGTGCTTGGTAATGTGGAACTTACCATCGGCCACGACGGCAAAACAGCCAATGATATTGAGAAAATGGGCGCCCGACACAGGCAAACCACTCACGGACAGGTGGTTATTGACCAGAAGCATAAGGTATTCACCACTCCCTGTTACATGCTCGATGCTACCGTTACTGACATCGCCACCGGCGCCGATAACATCGTGAAAGCGATGCTGGAAGTGATGTAGTGTATAATTATTTTAATGGCTATCCGGCATTTACCATTCTTTTCACTGCCATATCAACAACCCTGTCGTGGTCGAAAGCCATGGATGGCAGGTTGCCGATGCTGAACCAGCGGGTTTCCGAAGCATCGTCACCGGCCCGGGCTTCCATACTTTCCTGATCTATAATTCCATAGAACACCGTGCTGATCGTCCTGTGACGCGGGTCGCGGTTCACAGCGCTGAAGGTATGCAATTGTTCCAGTTCAACATTATCAAGGCTGGTTTCTTCCTTCAGTTCCCTGGCAACAGCTTCTTCGAGAGTTTCGTCCATATTTACAAAGCCTCCCGGCAACGCCCACATACCTTTGAAAGGCTCATTGCCACGCCTTATCAGCAGCACTTCGAAACCATTATCAGCAGAGCGGAAGACAGCGGCATCAACAGTAACAGCGGGGCGGGGATATTCGTAAGTGAAAGGCATGGCTTTTAATAATTGTAACGGTTTTCAGAGTTTGATAACTTTCATGTATTTTACCCGATCGTCTGCCGTAATCCTTAGATAGTAAACACCTGCCGGAAATTCAGAAAGATTATAATGTGCATTCTTTTGATAAACAAACTCTTTCCTTTTTGCACCCAAGGCATCGAGTACTTCAATGTTAACCTTTGCCACCTGCTGTTTTATGGTCAGGTTGAATTCGGCTTTCACAGGATTTGGTGAAACAGATAGTTGAGCAAATTCTTCCGAATCACCAATTCCGTCAGGAGCATGCCTGGCAACATTCGAAAAGGAAGAAGTTTCAATATATTTGAGATCACAGTCGGTGCTTCCGGTTGCTTCAACCATATAAAAAACATTCCCTGAAGGCGGGAGCAGATCAGTGTACTGCGAATTGCCGCCCGACAGTATGGCAATCATCTGAAGATCGCTTATGGTGCCACCCCTGTATATATTGTAATGGTCCACCGTAAAACCTTCGTATTCGTTCCAGTTGAGTTGCCACGAAAGATTCGTTCCTTCTGTTATGGAAAGGTAGATGGATCGATGAGCCGGACTTCTATCTGATTCGAGGCCGTTTCTATCAATAGATGTCATTTTGTATCTTTCGCACTGATACAAAGGATCAGATGAATTATCCATAAATTCAGCTGTTTGTGATGCGCCTACCGCCCCTATTCTTGTATATTCAGCATTTGAAATGCTTTCACGATAAATTATCACCGAATCAACCTCTCCGGTATTTGCCAGATTCCAGGCAAGCTTATTAAGATTCACGGTAGTATCAACGGTAACTACGCATAACGAAGGAATATTATTATTGCTGAGAATATGGCTTGCAATATTTGAAACAGATGAGTTGTATGATTTCAAAGGGTTACACGGGTAATCGCTCACGGCTTCAACCTTATAGAAAACCGAACCGGAAGGAGCTTCAAGATCGGTATATTGGGTGTTTATTCCCGAAAGAGAAGCAATTAATTCGAAATCAGACCGCGAAATGCTACGGTACACATTGTAAGTATTTACCTCAAATCCTTCGTAAGGTTCCCAAATCAGGTTCCAGGAATTTCCAACTCCCTGGTTAATACTAAGATGCATAGTTTTGTGAGATGAACTTTTATCCGATTCAATTGCACAGAGGTTCCTTGTTGAAATGGCATATCTGTTCGATTGAACCAATGCATTGGATAGCGAATCAACGAACTCACTCAACGCTTCAACAGGTAAAGCTTCAATTTTTTCGTATTCATTCAGTACGGATCCTTCCTTGTATATAAAAACAGTGTCAGCAGGAGGCAGAGAAGCTTTCTCCCATATCACTTTATTGAAATTTGAGTTTGTTTCAACCGTAACCATGCATAATTGAGGCGGGACCTCAGGCGGAACAAGCGAAACAACAACTGTATCGCGGGCGATGCACCCGTTGGAAGTAGTTATTGAAGCAATATACTGAGTTGTTTCATGTGGTGATGCCAACACTGTTTGAGTATTTGTGGTAACCAATCCGTTTGAAGGCTCCCATTGATAAGAAACTGGCACATGATAAGTAAAAATTGAGCCGCCTGAACCTACAATTATTATCGTCTGGTTATCAGGACAACACAGGTCCCACACAGGTTGATTAAAATCCGGGCTAGTTAAATAAGACCATGTTGACCCACTATCATTTGTTGTTACAATAGCCCCCCAATTGCCACCAAAGTAACCTCTGTTTTCATCAACAAACTGACATGCGCGATGCAGAAAACCACCTTTATCCTTCATATGCATCAGCACTTCCCAGGTAGCTCCGCCATTGGTGGTTTTTAAAATGCACAATCCATCGCCGGCAATATAGCCGGTATTTTCATTAATGAAATCCAAGTCATAGAGATCAAGCCCCGCAATACCCGAATCCAATACAACCCAGCTATTTCCGCCATCAGTTGTTTTCAGCAGCGTTCCATTGTCTCCAACAATATAGCCGGTCATTTCATTTATAAAATCCAAGTTCTGTAAATCTTCTGTAACACCGGTTTGTTTAGCTGTCCAGGTTGCACCGCCATTAATCGTTTTCATGAAAGTTCCACCGGTCCCTAAAATATAACCATGGTTTTCATCTGTAAACTTGATGCCACGCAGGGATTTTCCCGGTTGACTGGTGAAAATATTGGTCCAGTTATTGCCACCGTCCGTCGTTTTATATATTTTGCCTGTTCCACTTGAAATAAAACCAACATTCACACTTGTAAAAAACACTGAAGCCCAACTTTCGGAAGGTAAAAAGTTGTGCGATTGCCAGGTAGTTCCCCCGTCGACTGTCTTCAGAATTGTGCCAGCAGTCCCAACCACATAACCGATATCAGGAGTCGGAAACTGCACAGAAGTAAGTATTTCTGTTGTATTACTGACTGCTTTATTTAACAAAGCATTTACACTGAGTACAGCGGTATCGCTGCATTGAATTGCTGCATCTGCTCCCGCATTTGCAGCACACTGAGCTTTGATAATCAACGCATTAATCACCAAAACAAAAAAAATAAAGAACTTTTTCATGGTATAGGATAATTTACTTCACAATAAAATCGAAATAATCAGACTGTTAAATTAGAAATTTTACGTGAATTGTATTCAATTTTCACTTTTCATCTCCACCACAATCACAATTTCTCCTTTCGGAGCGTGAACCCGGTACCATGCAGCCAGTTCGGCCAATGTGCCTCTCCTGTTTTCTTGAAATACTTTGGTAAGTTCACGCGAAACGCAGGCTCTTCTTTCATTTCCGAGGTATTCGCCAAGCTGTTCAAGCGTTTTCACCAGCCTGAAAGGCGACTCGTAGAGAATAAAAGTTTGATCAAGTGCGGCCAATTCTTTGAGTTTCGTCTGTCGCCCTTTTTTATGTGGCAGGAAGCCCTCGAAATAAAACCGGTCGCAAGGAAAGCCCGAATTTACCAGCGCCGGAACAAAAGCCGTCGCCCCGGGCAGGCATTCCACATCAATTCCTGCTTCAATACAAGCCCTCACTAATAAAAAACCGGGATCCGAAATTCCGGGCGTACCGGCATCGGTGATCAGTGCAACCGATTGTCCGCCGCTTAATCGCGCTACCACCGATTCAAGGGTTTTATGCTCATTGAACTGATGATGCGGCAACACCTTTTTGTCGATTTCGTAATGCCGCAGCAGGTTTCCCGATGTACGCGTATCTTCGGCCAGAACGATATCAACCTCTTTCAGAATCCTGATGGCCCTGATCGTAATATCTTCAAGGTTCCCGATAGGCGTTGGAACAAGGTATAATTTCGACATAATTTACCTGTCAGGTTGAAATCCGTTCATAAAATCCCTTATCAGACGGAATATATCATTGTATTCGGTAAGAGGCAGTTTGTCGCCAATATCATCAGGATTGTGATATTCCCGAAACTCCTTGCCCATTGAATAAATAAACACCGCCGGAACTCCTTTTTTGTAAAACGGGCAATGGTCGCTGTTGCACGATTCGCCACGATCCTTCACGGTGAGCACATATTCATTGTCGGCATTAATCTTCGCCATGCGGTTATAAGCTTCTTTAAACACTGTTCCGTTCACCATGGTAATTCCTTCGCTGCCGGTTCCTACCATGTCCATGTTGACCAGGAATTTAACTTTTTCGAGCGGGAAGGGCGGATGACCGGCACAAAAATTGGCGCCGTGCAAACCGGCTTCTTCCCCGCTCAGGGCAAGGAAAGCCATGGAATACCAGGGTTTGTTTTCAGGTTTCGAATAATAAGCGGCTAAGTCCAGCAGCATTGCCGTGCCGCTGGCATTGTCGTTGGCGCCGGGGAAATATGTTTCGCTGCCCATGCGGCCCAAGTGGTCATAATGGGCGGTAAAAACCAGGAATGTATCGGGCTGCATGCTGCCCTTCACATAAGCCAGCACATTTTGCGTCGGGTATTCCGGCACAAATGAACTCTCGATGTCGAGGCTGATCTTTTTCGGTTTTGCAGGAAGACTTTCACGCTTCACTTCGATTACAGGATACGGTTTCACCGATGCTCCGGCCATGACCGACCATGTGGGTTTTGAATCAATAACGTAGATTAAACCTGCTGCTCCGGCGAAGTTTGTCGTTTTCAGCGAATCAAGTATAGCAATGATCTTTTTGTTTTCTATACCCTTCTTATCAATTAGCAACATCTTGTTGCTGCGCGATTTGAGTAATAATTTCAGCAGTTTGATTTCGCTGCCAAGTATATCCTTCGAAACCTCAAGCACCTTAAATTTACCGGTGATCGGAGCCGTCGAAGCCCTTACCACAAAATCGCGTGCCGGGATAAGTACCTTTTTGTTAATGGTTATGTTCACCTTCCCGGGAAAGGTGTTCATAGGGAAGGAATATTTTTGAAGATAGCCGTTTTCAAAAGGTAACAGCCCCTCGTTGGCAAACTCTCCGGCAATGAAACCGGCAGCTTTTCCGTCGCCATTGTTCACATAACCACGGCCATCCATTGCCGGCGATGCGAGGGTGTCAATAACCTTTCGTGCATATTCAATGTCCTGGGCAACAATAAGTTGCCTCATCAGCACGAAAGTTATCAGCGAAATAAATCGTAAACGGTTCATGGTAAATTCGTTACAGGAACCTGCGATGGACAAACTCCCTGAACCTCGACAGGGCTGCTATGGATTCGTTCCAATGGTACTTTTGGTGCAGCTGCTCCATCAAAGCCCCGGCTTCCTCCCTGCCTGATGCGCTGTTGAGTTTCTTCACCGCTTCATCATAGCCGAGCAAATCGTTTTCGAATAGGTCGCTGATAAAATTGAACCTTTCGTTAAGGCCGATGGCAGCTTTAAGGTCAGTGATCGGCTGTGCCTGCAACCGTGAGCCAAGAAGCGCCTCCGACGAAGGAGCGGCAATGGTTTCGCTGAGCGATTTTTCCTCTTTGCGGAAGGTGTCGGCCAGCGTAGCTTTGGGCTTTTCAGTATGAACTGCTGGTTTGCTTGTTTTGGCAACAGGTGGTTTGGGCGCCGGTTCCTCCTTTGGCTCAGGCGCCGGGACATTTACCGTTTCCGGCTCGGGATTGGCAACTTCGTCAGTGCCGGCAACCACTTCGGGCGGATTTTCATCGTGAATGATTTCTGCTTCAGGGGCTGGTTGATGGGGCTTTTCAGCCGGTTCATCCGTTACCGGTTCTATAGCCTGGTGAGCGATCTGCTGTTCTTCGTGTTTCACCACAGTAGCAACCGTTTCGGCTGCAGCAGGCCGTGTATGTTTTTCGGCTGCCGGCGGCACATGCTGTGCTGGCGCAGGAGCAGCAGGCTTTTCAACCTGCACAACCGGGGGCGTAATGTTTAATTGGCCTATGATTTTGAATTTTTCATACAATTGCCTGATCTCTTCGAGCATGAGGTCAAGTTCTATCTGCGAAACTTTCCCGTGCTGTGTATAAAGTCCGTTGTATCGCGAAACCACTTTCCTTATCAGGTCATCCGCCTCTTTTATCAATTGCAGCATTTCCATATGCAGGTCTGAGTATTTGGTAGTAAAAAAACGTTCATCGCTTTGAATAAGTTCCGCACCAGCCTGAAATCAGGTAACAACGAATGCTGCTGTTAAACCGGAAAATCAGTAAGTTTGTAACCTCATGTACGAAGGGTTAAAATTAGCAAACAATAAACAACGCCGTTCATGTTTCTCGAAAATACCGCCAATCTTTCGCAACGCCGGGGCTGGATCGAAGTAATCTGCGGGTCGATGTTCTCGGGCAAAACCGAAGAGCTCATCCGCCGTATCAACCGTGCCCGCATTGCCAAGCAAAGGGTCGAAATTTTTAAACCGGCCATTGATAAACGGTACGACGATGTGAATGTTGTTTCGCACAACGCTTCGAGCATACAGTCCATCCCGCTCAACACCTCGTCGCAACTGCTCATGTATATTGATAATACTGATGTTGTAGGCATTGATGAAGCGCAGTTTTTTGATGCCGAATTGCCCGATGTGTGCAACCGACTTGCCGGCATGGGCATACGCGTGATTGTTGCCGGCCTCGATATGGATTACCTCGGGAATCCTTTCGGCCCTATACCATCCATTATGTCCACTGCCGAATATGTGACCAAAGTTCACGCCATATGTATGCGCTGCGGCGACCTGGCACATTATTCGCATCGCACCATCAGCAGCGATAAGCTGGTTGTACTGGGCGAAAAGGAAAGCTACGAGCCGCTGTGCCGCAAATGTTTTACCGAGGCCAGGGCTTCAAAATAATTCCTTTAGATCATTGTTATGAAAAATGTTCTGCTATTCGTTTTACTGCTTGTTGCCGTTGCGTGCAGCCGCAAGCCTTCGGGCGACATTGTGCAGATAAGCACCGAATATGGCGACATACAGGTAAAGCTTTATGAAAACACACCGATGCACAGCCGGAATTTCTTAAAGCTTGCCGAAAACGGTTATTATAACGGTACGCTTTTCCATCGTGTGATCACTGGATTTATGATACAAGGCGGCGACCCTACCTCAAAAAATGCTGCTCCGGGAGTAGAATTGGGCAATGGCGATACCAACTACACTATTCCATTTGAATATGTGCCCGACTATTTTCACAAACGCGGTGTACTGGCAGCAGCCCGCGAAGGCGATGATGTGAATCCTGAAAGGGCTTCGTCGGGGTCGCAGTTTTATATTGTACAAGGACGAAAATTTACCGACGCCGGGCTCGATTCGGCCGACGCCAAACGCGAACGTTATGCCAAATCAGGAATACTGGTCAACCTGCTTAAAAACAAAGGCGATACAACTGAACTAAGCCGCTTCAAACAATACGTCAGCAACCGCGAAATCGGCAACATTAATAGAGTAATTGAAAAATATGCCGACCAAGTCAACGCCCTGTACCTGAAAAAGCCCTTTGCCAAATACACCGATGAACAGCGCGAAATATACAAAACCATCGGCGGTGCCCCGCATCTCGACGGCGCTTACACGGTTTTCGGCGAAGTGATCAGTGGCATGGATGTTGTAGATAAAATTGCCGGAATACAGCGCGATAATAACGACCGTCCGCTCAAAGATATTCCGATGACAATGAAAATAATTAGTAAACGAAAACGTTAAACCTGACGCACCTAATGATTATTAACATGAAAAAACTGTTCTTCTCATTCCTTTTAACCCTTTTAGTTTCTATGACACTTGAAGCCCAGAATCAGACTAAAGTGCTGATACATACCGATTATGGCGACATTACGGTTGCCCTTTACAACGACACGCCGTTGCATCGCGACAATTTCATTAAGCTGGCAAAAGACGGCTTTTACAACGGCTCTATTTTTCACCGTGTGATCAACGCCTTTATGATTCAGGGCGGTGGCGCTCCTGCCGGCAAGGCTGAAGTGAGCTACCGCATTCCTGCCGAAATCCTTCCAAATCACTTCCACAAATACGGTGCGCTGGCAGCAGCCCGCATGGGCGACCAGGTGAACCCCAAAAAAGAATCGAGCGGTTCGCAGTTCTACATCGTGCAGGGACAAAAATATACCGATGCCCAGCTCCTGCAGTTTGAACAGCGCATGGGAAAGAAATTCACCGACGAACAGCGCAAAGCCTACACCACCGTTGGCGGCACACCGCACCTCGATGGCGGATACACGGTTTTCGGCGAAGTTGTTTCGGGTTTCGAAGTGATTGATAAAATTGCTGCCGTAAAAACTGCACCCGGCGATAAACCGCTGCAGGATGTAAAAATGACGGTGAAAGTGCTGTAAATCAGGCTTTCCTGCCATTACAAAATGAAAATACCAGGCGGGTAGAAGGCCATGCAAAACAGGCCGTTTACCCGCTTCTTCATTTCTTGAATTTTTTCCCGAACTTTGCAGTGATAACCGGATTGATCCGATTTTAAGAAAGTACAGGTTATGAAAGAGAAAATTGACCGATTGCTTGCCGAGGTGCATTCATTTTCGACTGAGAATGCCGAAACGCTGGAACAGTTTCGTATTCGTTTCCTTGGGCGGAAAGGGCACCTGCAGGAGCTTTTCGACGAATTTAAGTTGCTCTCTGCCGATCAGAAACGCGATGCAGGCCAGCTGCTCAATGTTCTCAAGAACGCCGCCCAGGATAAGCTTAACACACTAAAGCAAACCCTTGAAGCCGGGCAGGTTATTGCTGCATCGGATACTGATCTTTCGAAACCCGTCAATTTTATTGAGGTCGGCAGCCGCCACCCGCTTTCGCTTGTGAGGAATGAAATTATAAAGATATTTTCGCGGCTTGGTTTTTCGGTTAACGAAGGCCCTGAAATTGAGGACGACTGGCACAACTTTACTGCCCTGAACTTTGCACCCAATCATCCGGCCCGTGAAATGCAGGACACCTTCTTCGTTGAAAAAAATCCTGACATTGTCCTTCGCACCCACACCAGCAATGCACAGATTCGCATGATGGAAAAAACGCAGCCTCCCATTAGGGCACTCTTCCCGGGAAGGGTTTACCGCAACGAAGCCATATCGGCACGTGCACACTGCTTCTTCCACCAGGTCGAAGGCTTGTATGTTGATAAAAACGTTTCGTTTGCCGACCTCAAACAGACACTGCTCTATTTTGCAAAGGAAATGTTCGATGCCGACACCAAAATTCGCCTTCGTCCCTCCTACTTCCCGTTTACCGAGCCATCGGCTGAAATGGACATTTCGTGCAACCTGTGTGGCGGTAAAGGCTGCGGATTCTGCAAATACACCGGATGGGTTGAAATACTGGGCTGCGGCATGGTTGATCCCAACGTACTTGAAAATTGCTGCATCGACAGCAAGGTTTACAGCGGTTATGCTTTTGGAATGGGCATAGAACGTATTACCAACCTCAAATACCAGGTAAAGGACCTGCGTATGTTTTCGGAAAACGACCTGCGGTTTCTGCGCCAGTTTGAATCAGCTGGATAAATAGTACCGGTTTTGGTAATAACAGAAAAAGGCAAAAGAGGAGAATCCGTCTTTTGCCTTTTTTGTTACAGATTTTCCTTCCGGATTATTCTGCCAATACGAGTATTTTATTTTCAAGCACCTCAACAACTCCCCCATTCACATCAAAATACTGCGCAAGCTGCTGTTTGTCAATGAGCTTGATACGTCCTTTCTTTAGAACAGAAATGAGCGGGGCATGGTTGTTCATGATTTCGAACGAACCATCGAGTCCCGGCAACTGTGCCAGGGTAATTTCACCTTCGAAAATGGTGGTATCGGGAGTTACGATTTCAATTTTCACTTGAAGGCGTTTTATAATTTATTGAGCAGCAATCATTTTCTTGCCTTTTTCGATGGCTTCTTCAATGGTACCTACCAGGTTGAAAGCTGATTCGGGGTACTCGTCCACATCACCGTTCAGAATCATTTTAAACCCTTTGATGGTGTCCTCAATGCTTACGAATGTGCCGGGAATGCCTGTAAACTGGGTGGCTACATGGAAAGGCTGCGACAGGAATCGTGCTACACGGCGGGCACGGTGTACCACCAGTTTATCTTCGTCCGAAAGTTCGTCCATGCCGAGGATGGCAATAATATCCTGGAGCTCTTTGTAACGCTGCAGAATCATTTTTACCTGCTGGGCTGTATTGTAATGTTCTTCGCCCACGATATCGGGAGTAAGAATGCGCGAAGTTGAATCGAGCGGGTCAACAGCCGGGTAAATACCTTGTTCGGAAATCTTACGACTAAGCACTGTTGTTGCATCGAGGTGGGCAAAGGTGGTGGCAGGTGCCGGGTCGGTAAGGTCATCAGCCGGTACATAAATTGCCTGAACCGAAGTGATGGAACCCCGTTTGGTTGACGTGATACGTTCCTGCATAATCCCCATTTCAGTGGCCAGTGTAGGTTGGTAACCAACCGCCGAAGGCATACGTCCAAGCAAAGCCGATACTTCGGAACCTGCCTGGGTGAAACGGAAAATATTATCAACAAAGAAAAGAATGTCGTTACCGGAGCTGTTTTCGTCGCCGTCACGGAAATACTCAGCTACTGTAAGCCCCGAAAGAGCTACGCGGGCACGGGCTCCGGGGGGTTCGTTCATCTGGCCGAAAACCATCGTCAGCAACGATTTCTCCATGGCTTTTTCATCAACCTTCGAAAGATCCCAGCCACCGGCTTCCATGCTCTTCTTGAATTCTTCGCCATAATTCACAAGGCCAGCTTCAATCATTTCACGGAGCAGGTCATTGCCTTCGCGTGTACGTTCGCCTACACCGGCAAACACCGAAAAACCGTTGTATTGCTTGGCAATGTTATTGATAAGTTCCTGAATAATGACGGTTTTACCCACGCCTGCGCCGCCAAAAAGTCCAATTTTACCACCTTTTGAATAGGGTTCTATCAGGTCAATAACTTTAATACCGGTATAAAGCACCTCCTTGGAGGTTGAAAGGCTTTCGAACTTGGGCGGTTCGCGGTGGATACTATATGTTTTCTCTCGCGAAACCGGCGCCAGCCCGTCAATAGGATTACCGGTAACATTGAAGAGCCGGCCTTTAATGGCATCGCCAACAGGCATTGAGATCGTATTGCGGGTCGAAATAACTTCCATTCCCCTGCTCAGGCCGTCGGTTGAGTCCATGGCCACAGTGCGGATGGTGTTTTCACCAATATCCTGCTGGCATTCCAGCACAATTACATTCCCCTGTTCATTGGTAACCTGCAGCGCTTCATAAATATTCGGGAGCGGCACTTTTTCGTCGAAAGTAACATCAATTACAGGACCGATGATCTGTGAAATCCTGCCGACTATCTTCTCAGTCATAACATTCAGATTTGAGGCGCAAATTTAGGAAACATATTGTTTGGTTGTGCCTAAAAAAAGACAAGCATCCAACCGTAATCTCTTGCATAAATACGATTCATCCTAATTGCAAATACAATTATCTGGCCTGGTTTTAACTATTTGATTATTGATTGTTTGTCGGATTAACGCAATACTTTTCAATCATAGTACCAGCATCAACATTACCAAGTTTGTATGCTTCTTTGAAATCAGAACAAGCGTTATTTTTGTCGCCTAGTTGAAGAAAGGCCGTTCCCCTTCCATAATAGGAATCTTTATCATCCGGATTTGCCAAGATAGTCTCCGTATAAAGTGAAATAGCCTTCCTGTATTCCTTTTCCTTAAGGAAGTCAGTAGCAATATTGTAGAAAATTGTTTCAATTGCCTTTTTATAATCCTGAGCATTATTTTCTTTTGCCTTCAGAATATCATTGATAGCTCCTATCCTGTCACCAATCTGGTACTTACAAATTCCCCTGTTAGCATAAGATTCCCTGAAACTTAATCCATTATATTCAATTGATTTTGAAAAACTTTTAATCGCTTTCTCATACTCCTTTGCATTCATCCTGGCTAATCCCTTTTGATAATCGGCATCTTGTTCGTTGTCGCTAATACCTTCAAGCGTAAACTTAATTGGCAAATTGAATCTGACACTGACAGGCTTCCCGTTTTTTCTGGCAGGAATCCATTTTGGCATTGCTTGTATCACCCGCATTGCTTCTTCATCACAACCACCTCCAATACCTTTCAATACTTGAAGGTTATGAATCGAGCCATCTGTTTCAATAATAAATGTCAGATAAACTGTACCATGAATTCCTTCACGACGAGCAATTTCTGGATAATGAATCATAATCTGAAGAAATTTTATCCTTTCTACATCACCACCGGGGTATGCCGGCATTTCTTCTACAGAGTCTATCACAACGATGTCCTTGTCATTTTGCAGTGAATGCATGGTATGAATTGAATCTTTAATGATGACAATTGTCGCATCAGTTTTTTTCAAGGCAATTTCAGAATCTTTGATCGCTCCTTTTTGTTTGATTTCCTGGGGAATAATAATGCTTTTACAATGTTTTATGAAATATTCTTCTGAAACATCAATCCCATTATTTGATGCAATATACCAGTCTTCGCATGCTCCCTGTATATCTTTTGTCCTATAACGGGTTATGGCCCTGTTTGCATTTGAAGGATAATGATTCTGGTTTATGGATAACGATTTATCATAATCAGATTTGGCCATAAAATAATTATCCATTTTCAGGTAGCTGTTTCCACGGTTGAAATAGATGCTTACCAGATCATCTGCGTTCTTATTATCAAATTTTGCTATTGCATCAGAATATTCAATCACAGCGCTGTCATATTGGAGCAATTTCTGATAGATATTACCCAATAGATAATGAAACTCATAATTTCCTGGTTGGTACAAAATGGCCTTCTTGTAATCCAGAATTGCATCTGTATAATGTTCTATACTTTCTTCACAATATGCTTTGTTATGGTAATAATTGGAATTCGTTGAATCATTTTTGATAGCTTCTTCAAAATAAAGAATTGCTCCCTGATAATTGCCCGACATCATGAGTTCATAGCCCAGATGATTGCTATCATCCGCATTTTTCTTTGAATCAGATGATTGTGCAAAAGCTGAAGAGTATAGAAGAGAAAGAATTATTATTGAAATACGATTATGACACATAGAAAAAAAGATCGAGTAACATGTGATATCCAAAAATAACAAATCTAACAAGAAGATAATCCTGTATGATTCTTTTAATCAAAATGTTTGTTTTAATCTTATCGATTATTCAATAGTGCCCGGTTCTTGCCTTGTTTCTTTCTCTTCACTCTTTTCCTTCTCCTCATATCCCTGAAAGAATTTCCTTTCGAAAATGATCAGGCTTAGCACGCCGGTGGTGATGGCACTATCGGAAATGTTGAAAACCGGACGGAAAAAGATAAATTCCTGCCCTTTCCAAAACGGGAACCATTGCGGATAGGTACCCTGCAGAATGGGGAAATAAAACATATCCACCACCTTACCATGCAGGAAAGTACTGTAGCCGCCTTCAGCCGGGAACATGCGGGCGATATCAAAAAATGTGCTTTCGCTGAAAATGAGTCCATAAATGGCACTGTCGAAAATATTGCCCATTGCACCGGCCATGATGAGTGAAAAACAGGCAATCACACCGAACTTTGTCCCGCGTTTTGATAGGTGCCAGATGTACCAAGCCAGAAATATAACTGCGATTATACGGAAAAGACTGAGTGCCAGTTTGCCGTAATCGCCGGCAAACTGCATGCCGAACGCCATACCGTTATTTTCGGTAAAATGAAGTATGGCCCAGTTGCCGGCAAGGTGTATCTCCTGGCCAAGGGTCATGGTAGTTTTAACCCAAATTTTGAGCGCCTGGTCGGC
Source organism: Bacteroidota bacterium (assembly GCA_022711175.1). Taxonomy (GTDB): domain Bacteria; phylum Bacteroidota; class Bacteroidia; order Bacteroidales; family UBA4417; genus UBA4417. The sequence goes on from JAKLFM010000003.1 coordinate 16,105, forward strand.
AAGCAACACAAGGAAAACGATAAGGAAAGACTTCTTGAGCATCCGTGTACAGCGGTTTTGCCTATCTCTGGCTTAGTTTTGCTTCGATGCTGAGCGTAGCATGAGGCACACTGCGAAGCCGTTCTTTTGAAATCAGTTTACCGGTAGCGCGGCAAATGCCGTACGTTTTATTTTCGATGCGCACCAGGGCGTTTTCAAGGTTCTGAATAAATTTTTCCTGCCGTGAGGCCAGCCGCGAGTTTTCCTCTTTCGACATCACCTGGTAGCCTTCTTCGAGCACCTTGAATGTGGGTGATGTATCCATGGTATCATTATCGTTGCTGTTGGTATATGCTTCGGTAAGCAACTGCAGGTCGCGACGCGCCTTTTCGAGTTTTTCCAAAATAATCTGGCGGAACTCTTCGAGTTCTTCATCGGAATACCTGGTTTTGGCTTTTTCCTCTTTCTTCTGATCCGCTTTCATGGTTCCTTGGTATTAGTGGTACGTTTTGGAGATTGAATGACTGGCTAGACCATCCTTTCAGGCAGTTTTTGCCACAACAATGCCGATGCTGATCTCGTCGGTCAACTCAACAATGTCTTTTTCCGGACAGTTATCCAGATTTTCGAATGTTAGTTTCTCGGCCAGCGTCTCGGAACAAATATATACTAAATTGTTCGCTATTGCTGATTCGGTTAAAGGATTTTTTTCAACCTGCAGCGTTATTTTGTCGGTAACTTCTAAACCCTTGTCTTTGCGAAGGTTCTGAATACGGTTAATGAGTTCCCTGGCAATGCCTTCTTCCTGCAAAGCAGGTGTAAGGGTGATATCAAGGGCAACGGTCAATGCTCCCTGGTTGGCAACAACCCAGCCGGGGATGTCCTCGGTGGCAATTTCAACATCAGCGAGTTCCACCTGAACCGGCTGGCTGTTTATCTCCATATCATACTTACCGTCACGCTCTATTGCAGCGATCTGATCCTTGCTGAAACCGCTTATTGCTGCTGCAATTTCCTTCATGAGCTTACCATACCTGGGGCCTAATGTTTTGAAATTAGGTTTTATGCGTTTCACTAAGAAACCGGCATCATCCGACAGGAATTCAAGCTCTTTGACGTTTACTTCGCTGAGGATCAGGTTACTCACCCTGTTGATCTGGGCCTTAAATTCGTCGCCCGAAGCGGGAATAAGTATTTTTTGCAGCGGCTGCCTCACGCGCAGGTTGGTTTTTTTGCGCAGGCTAAGTACCATTGACGAAAACTGCTGCGCAAGTTCCATGCGTTCTTCCAGCGGCTTATCGATCATGACTTCATCGGCAACCGGGAAATCGGTGAGGTGCACAGATTCGGCATTCACCTTGCCGGTAATGCCGTTCAAATCCATAAAAAGCCTGTCCATGAAGAAAGGCGCAATTGGCGAAGCAAGCTGCGCTATGGTGGAAAGACAATGATAGAGCGTTTGATAGGCTGAAATCTTGTCAGTGGTGTATTCGCCTTTCCAGAAACGGCGCCTCGATAACCGCACATACCAGTTGCTGAGGTGGTCGTTTACAAAGTCGGAAATCAGGCGGCCGGCGCGGGTTGGTTCATACTGTTCGTATGATTCATCAACATTCTTGATGAGCGAATTCAGCTCCGAAAGTATCCAGCGGTCGATTTCAGGGCGTTGGGCAGCAGGCACATCGGGTTCGGCATAGCGGAAGCCGTCGATGTTGGCATATAGCGCGAAGAAACTGTAAGTATTATACAGCGTTCCGAAGAATTTGCGCTGCACTTCGGTAATTCCGTCAGCATCAAACTTCAGGTTATCCCAGGGTTGCGAATTGGTAACCATGTACCAGCGCAGGGCATCAGGACCGAATTTTTCGATGGTCGCAAACGGATCTACAGCATTGCCAAGGCGTTTCGACATTTTGTTGCCATCCTTATCGAGCACCAAACCGTTGGAAACTACCGTTTTGAAAGCAACCGAGTCAAAGGCCAGCGTAGCAATAGCGTGAAGCGTATAAAACCATCCGCGGGTCTGGTCAACGCCTTCGGCGATGAAATCAGCCGGGAAGTATTCCGAAAGTTCGTTTTTATATTCAAACGGATAGTGGAACTGGGCATAAGGCATGGCGCCCGAATCGAACCAAACATCAATCAGGTCGGGTTCGCGAAGCATTTTCTTCCCCGATGGTGAAACAAGCACCATGTCGTCAACATAAGGCCTGTGAAGGTCGAAAGTAGAATAGTTTTCGTGCGAGGTATCGCCTTCCCTGTAATTCTGAAAGGGATTTTCCGTCATGAAACCGGCAGCGATGCTCTTTTCAATTTCAGCTTTAAGCTGTGCCACCGATTCGATGATCATTTCTTCGCTGCGGTCTTCTGTAACCCAGATGGGCAAAGGTGTTCCCCAGTAGCGCGATCGCGACAGGTTCCAGTCAACAAGGTTTTCGAGCCAGTTGCCGAAACGCCCTGTTCCGGTGGCTTCAGGTTTCCAGTTGATGCTTTGGTTAAGCTCGATCAGGCGGTCTTT
>JAKLFM010000003.1:18611-122379 GCA_022711175.1 Bacteroidota bacterium
AGTGCGGATAAACCATGAATCGAGCGGGTAGTAAAGGATAGGCTTATCGGTACGCCAGCAATGAGGGTATGAGTGTTCGTATTTCTCTGATTTGAAAGCGCGGTTTTCCTTTTTGAGTTTGACTATGATATCGATATCAACATTGTCAACCACCGCCAGTTCAAACTCAGGAGAATATTCGGCTTTTACGAAACGGCCGGCAAATTCACCCATCTGTTCGTTAAAGCGGCCGTCCTTATTCACCATGGTCAAAGCGCCTATCCCGTTCTGCTTGGCCACCTTGAAGTCGTCGGCACCGAAACTGGGAGCAATATGCACGATACCGGTTCCGTCTTCGGTAGTCACAAAATCACCGGTTACCACCACAAAAGCGTCGCCGGTTTCGGGCTGTGCATAGGGTAAAAGTTGCTCGTAACGCAATCCGGCAAGTTGTGAACCGGTAAACTCATTGAGCACCCTGAAAGGAATGTTTTTCTGCCCGGGCTGGTACTCATCCATGCTGAGTGCAGCATTCGCTTCGGGGAAATACTTGTTTAACAGAGGCTTAGCAAGCACCAGTTTCACAGGAAGGAAAGTGTACGGATTGAAGGTTTCAACAAGCACATACTCGATGTTGGCGCCAACAGCCAGTGCGGTATTTGACGGCAATGTCCAGGGGGTGGTCGTCCAGGCAAGGATAAAAACTTCTTTGTCATCACTGCCGAAAAGCTCCGGGATCAACGGGTGTTCAATATCTTTCCTCACTTTGAACTGTGCAACCACGGTATTGTCTTTCACATCGCGGTAGCAGCCGGGCTGGTTCAGCTCGTGCGACGATAACCCTGTACCCGCAGCCGGCGAATAAGGCTGAATGGTATAGCCCTTGTAAAGCAGTCCTTTCTTGTAAAGTTGTGCCAGCAGGTACCAGCAGGTTTCGATGTATGAATTTTCAAAAGTGATATAAGGCTGGTCGAGGTCAACCCAGTAACCGACTTTTTCGGTAAGGTTGTCCCACATGTCCTTGTATTTCATCACTTCGTTGCGGCAGGCTTTGTTGTAATCGTCCACCGAAATGGTACGGCCGATATCTTCCTTGGTAATGCCGAGTGTTTTTTCAACAGCCAGTTCAATGGGCAGCCCGTGGGTATCCCAACCGGCTTTGCGGGCAACGTAAAAACCTTTGAGCGTTTTGTAGCGGCAGAAAATATCTTTGATAGCGCGGGCCATTACATGGTGAATGCCCGGCTGGCCATTGGCCGAAGGTGGTCCCTCATAAAAAATGAAAGGCTTATGATGGGCACGGTATTGGAGGCTTTTATGGAAGATGTTGTTCTGTTTCCAGAAGTCGAGCACCTCGCTGCCAATGCGGGTAAGGTTAAGTTGCTTGTATTCAGGATAGTTGTTTTGCATCCGGCAGAACGTTGAACGTGTTTTGAAAAAGGCTGCAAAGGTAAGAATTTTTGTAACATATAAAAGGATGAGATTAAACGGTTTACAGATTTATTGCGATTCCTTTTCATCCAAAAAACACCCTCTTAAACAATACTTTGTAAATATTACAGGATTTTGTAATTTTGCGCCCCGCTAATAAAGCGCACAGACCAATGAATCCTTTGAAGGAATTTATCATTCCCTTTGTGGGCTTAGAGCTTGGAAATCACCTGTTTGATTTCGAAGTTGACGACAAGTTCTTTGAGCAATTTGAATACTCGCAGATTCATTCGGCAAAGCTGAAAGTGGCCGTTTCGCTCGAAAAACAGGAGCGAATGCTGATCTTTAACACCGAAATATCAGGCGAAGTTGAAGCTGTTTGCGACCGTTGTGGTGGCGGTTTTTTGTTGCCGGTGGATGGCGCTGAACAGCTTATCGTGAAGTTTGGCGAAGAATATTCGGAAGAAAGCGATGATGTGGTGGTAATCCCGGCAACGGAATACAAATTCGACCTGGCGCCCTTCATTTACGAATACGCCCACCTGATGCTGCCGGCCCGCATTCTTCATCCCGACGATGAAAACGGCAACTCAACCTGTGACCCTGAAGTACTGAAGCGCCTTACCGAAATGGCGCCTCACGAAACAATTGATCCTCGCTGGGATGCGCTGAAGAATCTGCAGACTGATAACGAATAAGTATTCGGTCGTGTAAATGTCTTTCAATAAATCAGAACAATAACTATTAATAAATACAATCATGCCAAATCCAAAACATCGTTTTTCGAAAACGAGAACGGCTAAACGCAGGACTCATTACAAAATCGATGCTCCAACCATCGCAATCTGCTCCAATTGCGGCGCATCGGTGCTTTATCACCGTGTTTGCCCTGAGTGCGGTTATTACAAAGGCCGTCTGGCTATTGAAAAAGGCGCCACCGCATAGTGGTTTTTCACCATTTCATAGACGCCCGGACTAACAAACCAACTTCGATATGAAGATCGGATTGGATGTAATGGGAGGCGATTTTGCACCCGGTGCTGCCATCGGGGGTGCAATTCTTGCGCAAAGAGAATTGCCTTCTGAAAACAGAATCGTCCTCATTGGACCTGCTGATGTTGTTGGTGATCATTTGAAAAGCGCCGGTTCATCTCCGGAACTTTTTGATATTGTGGATGCCCGCGAAGTGATTGGTATGGGTGAACATCCTACCAAAGCACTTACCCGCAAACCCGCATCTACCATAAGCGTTGGCTTCAATATGCTGAAACACAGGCAGATTGACGCTTTTGCCAGTGCAGGCAACAGCGGTGCCATGCTGGTTGGTTCCATCTTCAGCATCAACAATATCCAGGGTATTATCAGGCCTGCAACTCCGGCATTTTTGCCACAGGAAAACGGCGGCCTGAGCATATTGATTGATGTGGGGACAAACCCCGATGCCCGCCCTGATGTTATGCAACAGTTTGCCCTGCTTGGTTCACTGTATGCACAGCAAGTCCTTAAAGTTTCAAAACCGAGGGTAGGTCTGCTCAATATTGGCGAAGAAGAGGAGAAAGGCAACATAACGGCCCAGGCAGTACATCACCTGCTCAAAGGCTCCGGCGATGTCAACTTTATCGGCAATATCGAAGGACGCGATATCCTCAAAAATAAGGCTGATGTTATAGTATGTGACGGGTTTACAGGGAACATTCTCCTCAAGTCCCTTGAAAGCATGTACCGGATCATGGCCAAACGGAACCTGACGGATGATTATTTTGCCAGGTTCAATTACGAAAATTATGGCGGAACACCCATATTGGGCGTCAACGGTATCGTGATCATGGGCCACGGTATATCAAACGACATCGCTATTAAAAACATGATCCTGATGGGACGCGATATTCACGAATCGCATCTTATCTCAAAAATCAAGCACTCGTTGCTGACCTCCGCTGCTATAACAGCATCGGTTTCAGCACTTCAGATATAATGAATCATTTCACTGCCGGTATGAGCACACATTTGCTGAACAGCTAAACCGGGCAGTAACCTGGAAAACTTAACAAACAGGCATTGATGACAAAAATAAGAGCTGCCATAACCGGTGTTGCAGGATACCTTCCTCCTTATATTCTTAACAATGAGGAACTTAGTCGTATGGTTGACACCACTGATGAGTGGATAATGACCAGGATTGGTATTAAGGAACGTCACATCCTTAAAGAGCCCGGAAAAGGATCAAGCGATATGGGCGCCGAAGCTGTTAAACTGCTGCTGGCAAAAACCAATACACTGCCCGGAGATATTGATCTGCTCATCTGTCCTACGGTTACTCCTGATCATGTTTTCCCTGCTACTGCCAACATCATCAGCCATAAAACAGGCATCACCAATGCATTTAGTTTTGATGTAAATGCTGCGTGTTCAGGCTTCTTATATGCCCTGCAGATAGCTTCCCAGTTTATTGAAACAGGATATCGTAAAAAAGTAATAGTGGTAGGCGCCGAAAAGATGTCGTCAATCACCGATTACACTGACCGTACTACCTGCCCTTTGTTTGGCGATGCCGCTGCCGCTGTGCTGCTCGAACCTACCACCGACGAAGTTGGCGTGATGGATGCCATTCTGCACAGTGACGGGGTAGGGCTTACACACCTGCACATGAAAGCGGGCGGATCGGTAAAACCTGCTTCGCACGACACTGTTGATGCCCGTGAACATTACATTTACCAGGAAGGCCAGGCCGTTTTTAAATGGGCTGTTTCGAAAATGGCAGATGTTTCGGTAGAAATGATGGAAAAACACAACCTTACACCTGACAATCTTGCATGGCTTGTGCCCCACCAGGCAAATCTTCGCATTATTGATGCTACTGGAAACAGGATGGGATTGCCACCCGAAAAGGTGATGATCAACATCCAGAAATACGGAAACACTACTTCAGCAACCATTCCCTTATGCCTTTGGGAATTGGAGAACAAGCTTCATAAAGGCGATAACCTCATTCTTGCCGCTTTTGGTGGCGGATTTACATGGGGATCGGTGTGGCTCAAGTGGGCCTATGATCCCAAATAATGCCTGTATTGCCTTTCCGGTTTATCAAACCTGATAGAGCCGTAGAGTTACTCGCGGAGAGTTACAGGCCTCATTAACTATCTTTTACTTGCATTGCTCAGCACAAGCCGGCTTAATGCCGCGGTGCACTTCTTGCCTGACCCGGTTAACGACCAAGCCATCGTAAGAGAAATTTGAACATTATGAAAACTTTGAAAACAAACTTATTGATTCGTATTGCATCTGTATCGGTAATAATACTATTGCTGAATACCACTGTTGTATCACAGAATCACAAACACGCTGCTTACATTGACAGTTACAGTCCGATTGCTATTGCGCTGATGCACGAGTACCAGATACCTGCCAGTGTTATACTGGGTGTTGCCATGGTCGAAAGCGGCGCCGGCACCTCGGCATTAAGCCGTAAATTTCACAATCATTTCGGCCTTGTCGGGAAAAACACTAACGCAGTGAAAAAACTCGGCAGGCATACCAAATACAGGGAATTTGAGAGCGATACGGCATCATTTCGCTATTTCTGCGATGTTATTTCGCGGAAAAAATTCTTTCCCAAGCTTGCCAATACTTTCGACCACAGGCAATGGGTAACAGCGATCATGAACTCAGGTTATGCCGCAGCCGCAGGGCACTGGCAACAGCAAGTGCTGATCGCTATTAAGAAATATAAGCTCACAGCTTACGATACCCCTGAACCTGATCCTTTGAATTACCTGCCCCGGACTGTTAACGGTGTAAAAACCAATGGTATGCTGGTGAATTCGTACTTTGTTCCGGTGAAAAACGAAGTCTCGGCAATTCCTGCTTCTTCGAGCAGGCTGAAAGCTTCAAAGTAAGCACCGTCGAGCTCTTCAGGCTGATGTGCATCGGAGTTTACCATCACAGGTATTCCCAGCGCTTGGATTTCCCTGAGAATCTGTAATCCCGGGTAAGTGGTGGCCGAACGCTTTTTGTAAATGCCCCGTGTATTTACTTCGGCAATGATATTATTTTCCTTTACCAGCCGAAGGGTTTCAGAGACCAGGTCGCGATACCATTTTTCATCTTCCGAGAAATACCGCCCGCGGTTGTGCATTTTTATTTTATCAAGATGGCCGATAATATCAAACCGCTGTGTTTCAATCATTTGATTTACCTGCTGATAATAAGCCCTAACTGCTTTGCGAATGTCGCCTGAGAAAAAATCGTTGAGACCGGCATCATAGATTTCGGATAACGGGCCATCGATAAACCACAAATCGTCACCCGATGGGCTGTTCACAAGGTGAACCGAGCCAATAAGGTAATCAGGGTGATATTCCTTCTCGATGGCAGCAAAATCGTCGGACATCCCCGGTACAAAATCCATCTCCATCCCTGAATACACGGCTATTCTATCCTTAAACTCCGATTTAAGGCCAAAGATCAATTCATTGTAATCAGCCTTGTTTTCCGGTTTAAATGAAAAACCGTTTTCGAAAGGCAGGGGCGAATGCTCGGTAAAACCTAGCAGGCTGAATCCTTTTTCGAGGGCTTTTTCAATATAATCGCGCGGATGGGCTTTGCCATCGGAAAAAACACTGTGTGTGTGGTGATTTGCAAGCATCAAAAGGATCAGTTAAGAATGAATTTTACATTCACGCTCGATTTGATATTAATATTTTTGAATGAAAGTTCAGGTTCATAAGATTCTGAGACAGCTTCATCCGACATAAACCGGGCATTTACATTTGATTGCACGTATGGCATATATGTCTGATTTTCTGAGATATAAACGGCTTTCCCTATCTGCTGGCCAATAGATTGAGCCATAGCTTCGGCTTTGCGTTTTGCTGCTTTTACGGCTTCAAGCCGCAGGTCGAAACGTTTTTGTGCCATTTGCGAATGATCAATTTTTGAAAGCGAGATGTTGGAAATATCTTCCTCACTGAGCGCCCTGATGGCTTTGCCGGCTATTGCTGCATCGTGAACCAGCAGGATATACTGCCGCGATGTGATGACTTCCTTTTCCTTTAAAAAGTACCTTACAAAATTGCTCGACAAATCCTCAACAGTAAGGTCTTTGGTAACATCGATCCCCAGTTCGGTAAGCCTCTGTTTCATCTTTTTTTCGAGCGTTTCGAGCGAGACTTTGCCTTTAGAGTCGTTTTCGTTCAAGGTAACGGCGAGGTAGATCATATCCGGGACAATATCGAGTTCGGCGGTTCCGGTAACTTCGATATAGGGCTGATCGATAAAGTTTTTTTCACCCTGCTGGGCATACGAGAACACAGTGATAACAACTAAAACAACAGACAGAACGATCTTTTTCATTGCGTTTAATTTTAAATGAGCAGCCTCACAACACCAATAATTATGCCTGCAGGACTTACAAACCGGCGTTTTTAACAACTTTATACACTTTATCGTTGCGCCGCACAACTCTTGAAACCCTGAAGGTGGGATTATCACCCTTTACAACATGCAGGCAGGGCTTGTCGTCGTTCACAAGGTCTTCTATCTGTGCTTCATATACACCGGTTGTTGGCCCTACGATCTGTATATGGTCGCCGACGCTCAGGTCGTGGGTATCCATGCGCACATGAGCGATGTTGCTTTTGGCGAAATAGTTGGCTACGATGCCAATATAGATTTTCTTCTGAGTAGCCAGCGAACCATGCACCGGCGACCATTCGCCAAGTTGACGCCCCAGGTAATATCCTTCCCAGAAACCGCGGTTGTAAACGGTTGCAAGTTCGCGATCCCAGCGTTCAATATTTTCCGAAGTAAAATTTCCTGCATAAAAAGCTTCAACTGCTTCGCGATAGCAGCGTGTCACGGTTTTTACATATTCGGGTGAACGGCCACGGCCTTCAATTTTAAGGACTGTTACACCAGCTTCGAGCACTTTATCGAGCAAATGAATGGTTTTCAAGTCCTTGGGCGACATAATGTACTCGTTGTCAATCTCAAGTTCCATGTCGGTTTCCTTATCCCGCACGATATATCGGCGGCGGCAGTCCTGCAGGCAAGCGCCACGGTTGGCCGACGAATTATGGTTGTGCAGGCTCAGGTAACATTTGCCGCTCACGGCCATGCATAACGCCCCATGCACAAAAATCTCAATTTTTATCAGCTCACCTTTTGGTCCCCGGATATCCTGTTCCTTAATCTGCCGTGTAATCGCAGCAACCTGCTCAAGCGTGAGCTCACGGGCGGTCACCATCACATCGGCATATTGAGAATAGAACTTTACAGCAGCAATATTGGTGATGTTGCATTGAGTTGAAATGTGAATTTCAATGCCACGGCTGCGTGCATACTCCAGTACCGAAATATCGGAAGCAATCACGGCCGTGATGCCGTTTGTTTTGGCAGTGTCAATTATTTCCCTTATTTCGTGAAGTTCCTCATCATAGATGACTGTGTTCAGTGTAAGGTAACTCTTCACATTATGCCGGCGGCAGATGCGTATGATTTTGCTAAGGTCGTCCAGCGAAAAATTCACACTCGACCGTGCCCGCATATTAAGCTTCCCGACGCCAAAATACACCGAACCGGCTCCGCCCTGTATGGCGGCCATGAGCGACTCAAACGAGCCTACCGGCGACATTATTTCAATATTGTGCAAGCGATTTTTTTTACAAAAGTAGGAAATGAGTTAATAGACACTGTGAAAGCCCGGCATCGTTTAACGTCTCCGGTATTTCTAAAACGCTAACTTTGCTATATCAATAATACGTCATGAAACGCATTACCAAACTACTTCTTGCCATTTTAACCGGCCTGCTGATGACTTTTGGCTGGCCTGAACACGGTTTTCCGTTGTTGCTATTTGCCGGTCTTGTTCCGTTGCTGTTGGTTGAACATGAGCAGTGGAAAGCCCGGAAAGACAACAGTTGGTTCGGCATATTTGGCTATGCTTACCTGGCTTTCCTGGTCTGGAACGCACTTACCACTTACTGGATATATGGTTCCACTTTTGTGGGAGCAATTGCTGCTGTGTTGCTCAACTCGCTGTTCATGACCATTGTTTTTACCTTGTTTCATATCACGCACCGTGTTCTGATTGGCGGCAACGGGCATTTTGCAGCACTTGCAGGATACTGGCTTTCGTTCGAGTTTTTGCACCTCCGCTGGGACCTCAACTGGCCGTGGCTTAACCTGGGTCATGGATTTTCGGCCTGGACCAAATGGTTTCAATGGTACGAATATACGGGTGTATTCGGCGGTACATTGTGGATATTACTTGTTAATATTCTTGTTTTTGTCTTAGTTCGTGACCTGTTGGAGAAGAAATCAACAAAGCGTCTGATCTGGATGCGAACCGCAGGCATCGTTCTGTTGATCGCGATACCGGCAATTATTTCGTTCCTGATGTATAAAAATTACCATGAAAAGCCTGCTCCTGTTGACGTTATTGTTGTTCAGCCAAATGTTGATCCTTACAATGAACAGTACGAACTCGGGCCTCAGGTTATCCTTGACAGAATGATAAGCCTGGCCCGGACTAAGGCCGACAGTAATACACACTTTGTGGTATGTCCGGAAAGCGCATTGCAGGAATACGTGTGGGAAGACCGGTTTGAGATGTCGCAAAGCTTACGCAGCCTGCGGCAGTTTAACCGTGAGTACAAGCAGTTGTCGTTTGTAACAGGCATATCCACGCGCAAACTGTTTGCTGAGGGTGAACCGCTGAGCCTGACGGCCCGTAAGTTCAAAGATGCCGAGCGTTATTATGATTCATACAATACAGCGTTGTATGTCGGGCACGACAGCACATTTCAGAAGTACCACAAATCGAAACTTACCCCGGGCGTTGAAAAAATGCCATATCCCAGTCTTTTCAAATTTCTGGAGAATTACGCCATTGACCTGGGTGGCACCGTTGGCAGCCTTGGCATTGATGCCGAACGTACGCCTTTCAGAGTAAACGATACGCTTAAAATTGCCCCCTGTATTTGTTATGAGTCGGTGTATGGCGAATTTATGAACGGATTTATCCGCAATGGCGCCAATCTAATTTTTGTGATTACCAACGACGGCTGGTGGGGAAATACGCCCGGGCATCGGCAGCACCTGCTGTTTTCATCCGTAAGGGCTGTTGAAACCCGCCGCAGCATTGCCCGTTCGGCCAATACAGGGATTTCGTGCTTTATTAACCAGCGGGGCGATATACAGCAGCGCACTGATTATTGGACTCCCGCAGCAATCAGGCAAGAGCTGAATGCGAATACCGGCCTCACTTTTTACGTAAAATACGGCGATTACATTGGCCGGATAGGTTTGCTGGTAGCCGCGCTTATGGTTTTACTCACCATTTCGTTCGGAATCAGGAACCGCAGGCATACGTTATAATTCCTATCGTCAGTATCATCTTTTTCCTTCGGCTATCATGAGGCTGCATTTACCGGTAAAAACCCGGCACCTGCCGTTTTACGTTTGTTGAAAATATCAGCTCAAAAGAATTTTGCAGAATTCTTTTCGGCTTTATCGAAACAAAAGAAACGTTTTTGTGTTATTTCGTTTCCCTGGTTTCCAAAATGATTAATTTTGCACCCCATTTTTGAACATTATGGACGAGAAATTTGAAAGAATCATCAGCGAAAGTGCAGGACTGTTTGCAAGGTATGGCATCCGCAACCTTTCGATGGATGACATATGCCGCGAACTGGGCATCTCAAAAAAAACGCTCTATCAATACGTTGAAAACAAGGCCGACCTTATCAGGGCAGTTCTTTCGAATGTGATGAACGACCAGTCAGGGCAGGAAAGATGGGAAGCCATGGACCGGTTAAACGCCATTGACCAGTTGCTCGAAAGCAGCGGCATGATATGCTCCGGCATGAAAAAATTCACTGCTTCGGCAACTTTTGAACTTAAAAAGTACTACCCGGGTATTTTCAGCGAATACTATCAGAAAAAGAAAGATTTCATCTATGATGCCATTTTAAAGAACATAAGGAAAGGTATTGACGAGGGCCTTTACCGTTCTGATCTCGATGTAGAACTTGTAGCCAGGCTCTATGTTCAAAAACTCGAAAATATCCACAACCCTGAATTTCTCGAATCGGCAGCGCTTTCGCCCGATGCTGTTTTTAAAGTGATGTTCGACAATCACATCCGGGGCATCTCAAACAACAAAGGACTTGAATACTATGAAAAACAAATTAGTAATCCACACAACAATCTCTGATATATGAACCGACTCAGTAAAAAATTAACTCTGTTTTTACTTTCTGCCTCTGTACTCGGAAGCCTGAATGCACAGGAAACATTGATTAAACTGCCTGAGCAATACAGCCTTAAACAAGCACAGGAGTATGCATTGCAAAATAACCGTACCGTTAAAAACGCACGTATAGATACCGAACTTGCCAAAAAGAAAATCTGGGAAACAACAGCAATCGGCCTGCCGCAGTTAAGTGCCACAGGCAATTATCAGCACATATTTAAAGTGCCTACAATGAATTTCCCGGCAACAATGCTTAGTACCGAATTTGTGCAGTTCGATCCGAATACCGGTTACGGGACGACTTCAGGCGTTTCGGACGGCAACGGGGGCAACATTTACATGAATAATGTACAGGGAGCCGAAATCAAGCTGGGTGTGCCCGATAACCTTACAGTTGATTTCAACCTTAGCCAGCTCCTGTTTAATGGAGCTTACCTGGTGGGCTTGCAGGCATCAAGAGTATATTCGCAAATGAGCGACCAAAGTCTCGAGAAATCGGAAATTGACATCAGGGAATCGGTTGCCAATACCTATTTCCTGGTACTGAACCTTGAAGAGAACGTAAAAATTGTAACCCAGTCGTACAACAACATCATGAAGACTCTCGCCGAGATGCGCGAAATGCTCAATATGGGCTTTATTGAAAATACCGATGTTGATCAGATCGAACTTACTTCGGTTAACCTTTCGAATGTTCTGAAAACGCTTCAGCGCCAGGTAGATGCTGCAAAAGACTTGCTTAAATTCCAAATAGGCCTTCCCTTTGAAAACAACATTGAACTCACGGATGATCTTGCTTCAACACTCAGTCGTATTACCCTCGAAACCGTTGAAGGCCGGCAATTAAACATCGAAAACAATATCACCTATAAAATAATGACGACCCAGGAAAAACTTGGCGAGTTGAACCTGAAACGCGAACAAAGCGGCTATTTGCCAAGTGTTGCTGCTTTTTACAGGCACTCAGAGAAACTAAAGAAAGCCGACTTCGATTTCACGATGAAAGATATTGCCGGCTTGTCGGTAAACATCCCCATCTTCTCCAGCGGGCAACGAAACTCAATGGTGGCACAGCGAAAACTCGAACTCGATAAAATCCGCAACAGCAAAGCCCTGGCGACCGACGGTTTGAGACTCGAATTTATCAATGCCCGGAACGAATTTCGTACATCCTACGAGAAATTTATCAATGAGAAACATAATGTTGAACTGGCAGGTAAAATTTACGACAAGATCAGTATCAAATATAAAGAAGGCCTATCGGGCAGCCTCGATATGACAACAGCTCAGAACCAATACCTTACGGCACAATCAAATTACTTTTCAGCCGCATATAATTTGCTGGCAGCAAAAAACAAACTTGATAAACTTACAAACAATCAATAATCAATATACACCACCGAAAGATGAAAACACTTTATAAAAGCATTGCTATTGTTACATTGTCGGCTTTTGTAGCTGCCTGCGGCAGTAAACCGACTGATAATAAGGAGAAACTTGAATCGCTCAGAAAACAGTATGCCGAATTAGGCCAGCAAATTAAAAAACTGGAAGCGGAGCTCAATTTAACCGACAGCACAACCGTGAAATACAAAGATGTTGTTATCACCGAGGTGCAGCCCGGCGAATTCAATCATTATATTGAAGTTCAGGGCAAAGTTGACGGTGAAGACAACACCGCTGTATCGGCCGAAATGTCAGGCGCCGTGATACAGGTTTATGTTAAAGAAGGCGATCGTGTTGCCAGGGGACAAACGCTTGCACAGCTTGATAATGGTGTGATGCAAAAGCAGATAGATGCTGTAAAACAGCAACTTGACTTTGCTACAACTGTTTACGAGAAGCAGAAAAAGTTATGGGACCAGAAAATTGGCAGCGAAATACAATTCCTCACTGCAAAGAATAACAAGGAAACCCTCGAAAAAAACCTTGCTACCATCAATAATCAACTGAGTATGACGCGGATAAAATCACCTATCAACGGAACAGTTGAAGAAGTAAACCTGAAAGTCGGACAAATGGCAATGCCAGGAGCTCCGGCCTTCAGGGTTGTGAACTTCAGCAATGCAAAGATCATGGCCGACATTGCCGAAGTATATGCCGCCAAAGTGAAAACCGGCAACACCGTAAAAATCTTCTTCCCCGACTTTAATAAGGAAGTAAACTCATCAGTAAGATTTTCAAGCAAATATATCAACCCTGTGAACCGCACCTTCACCGTTGAAATGCGCCTGGGTCCCACAGCAGGTGTTGATTACCGAGCCAATATGCTGGCGGTTGTCAAAATAAATGACTACAGCCGTAAAGATGCTGTATCGCTTCCTTTAAACCTTATACAGGATTCACAGGAAGGAAAGTATGTGTATATCGCTGTTGAAGAAAACGGAAAAATAAAAGCCCGCCGCCAGAAAGTGGAACTCGGCCAGAATTACAACGGCCTTACCGAAATTGTTACAGGGCTTAAAAAAGGCGACAAAGTGATTACTACCGGTTATAATTCGCTTGTTGAAGGAGAATTGCTTAAAGTTATGTAATTGCTCCGTTGCTTAAATAAGGGACAGCTCAACTGTTAACCACACCGCTGTATCCTGCTTAAACATCTCCAAAAGAACTCTTTATGAAAAAAAATAACTTCAAGGAATTTTTTGCCACAAGCTGGGCGATTGATAGTAAAACCAGCGTATATGTGCTGGCCATATTCATTACCATGCTCGGTATTCAAAGCTACCTGAGCATTCCCAAGGAACAGTTCCCCGAAATCGTAATCCCCACCGTACTCGTTAACACGGTTTACCCGGGAACATCGCCAACCGATATGGAGAACCTCATCACACGGCCTATCGAAAAGCAACTCAAAGGCGTTGCCGGCGTAAAAAAAATCACCAGCAGTTCGCTTCAGGACTACTCGATGGTTGCCGTTGAATTTAACACCGATGTTGAAATACCCGAAGCCAAGCAGCGGGTAAAGGATGCTGTTGACAAAGCACGCACCGATCTTCCCAACAATCTTCCAAGAGACCCGGATGTTGCCGAAATTGATTTCTCGGAAATACCCATTATGTATGTGCAGCTTTCGGGCAATTACGACCTCGAAAAACTTAAAAAGTATGCCGAAACGGCTCAGGATCGCATTGAAAGCTTCAAGGAGATCACCCGTGTTGATATTGTAGGTGCGCTGGAACGTGAAATTCAGATTGACGTTGACATTTATAAAATGCAGGCTGCAAGCGCTACATTTTCAGATATTGAGCGTGCCGTTGCAGCCGAAAATGTTACGGTTTCGGCAGGGAATATTACCACTTACGGCATGAAACGTTCCATTCGTGTTGTCGGTCAGTTCAGTGACGTCAGCACATTGCGCAATCTCGCCTTTAAATCATCGAGCGGCGCCCTTGTATATCTCAAGGATGTTGCCACCATTACCGACGGATTTAAAGAACAGGAAAGCTACTCGCGGCTTAATGGCGAAAATGTTATAACACTGAATGTGATCAAAAAGAGCGGACAAAACCTTATTGAGGCTTCGGACAAAATCAAGGAATTGATTAACAATGAGCTGAAAACCAAGGTTTATCCCTCTGACCTAAAAGTATCCATCACGGGCGATATGTCGCGCTATACGCGCAACACCCTCGACGAGCTCAACAACACCATCATTCTGGGTTTCATCCTGGTTACGATTGTGCTCATGTTTTTCATGGGCTTCACCAACTCGTTTTTTGTCGGCCTCTCGGTGCCTTTGTCAATGTTTGTCGCTTACATGGTTATGCCTGGGCTTGGTTTTACCATGAATATGATCGTCATGTTCGGGTTTATATTTGCCCTGGGTATAGTGGTGGATGATGCGATTGTGGTCATTGAAAACACCCACCGCATACACCGAACAGAACCAAACATTGTGCAGGCCGCCAAAAAGGCGGCGGGCGAAGTATTTCTGCCCATTTTATCAGGAACACTCACTACCCTGGCGCCATTCTTCCCGCTGGCATTCTGGCCCGGAATTGTTGGCAAATTCATGTATTATATTCCTGTAACACTCATTCTTACGCTTTTCGCATCGCTGTTTGTGGCTTATATCATCAATCCGGTGTTTGCAGTATCGTTCATGAAACACGAGTATGACGAGCCAAACAAAGAACGTTTAAGGAAACGAATTATCAAGACCATCCTTACATTGCTTGGTATATCGCTCATTGGATATTTAGTGTATGCTATAAACAAAAGCGAAATGGCATTCGGCTTTGGCAATCTCATGGTATTTGCCGCCCTCATGGTGGTGTTTTACCATGTTATCCTGAAACCTTACATCAACTGGTGGCAGACCAAGGGCTGGCCATGGTTCATGAAAATTTATGAGAATCAATTGCGGTTTTTCCTCAAAGGCAGGAATCCTTACTGGCTGCTGGCTGCAACTACGATGCTGTTTTTCCTCACTTTTGTTCTGCTGGGTATCGAAAAACCAAAGGTGCTTTTCTTCCCCGATAATCAGCCTAATAGTATTGATGTGTTTATCAAGATGCCCATTGGTACTGACCAGAAGGTGACCGACTCGGTTACAAAAATTGTTGAACAGCGGGTTTACTCAGTGCTCGGAAAAGACAATCCCAATGTAGAGTCGGTGATCAGCAATGTCGCTCTTGGCGCAGGCGAAGGAATCTTTGACCGCTCCACTTCTTCTGAAAAAGGGAAAGTCACGATAAATTTTGTTGAGTACAAAAACCGCACGAAAAAGGTAAATACATCGAAATACCTTGATGATATCAGGCTTGCTGTTAAAGGCATTCCCGGGGCCGAAATCAATGTAAGCAAAAACAGGATGGGCCCGCCTACCGGAAAACCCATTAACATTGAAGTTTCGGGTGAAAACCTTGAAGATCTGATTGCTGATGCCGAAAATTTTCAACACTTTCTCGATTCGATACAAATCCCTGGTGTAGAAGAATTAAAATCGGATTTCAAATCGTCGAAACCTGAAATCCAGATCAATATTGACCGCACCAGGGCAAACATCGAAGGCATTTCAACCGGCCAGATTGCGCTCGAAATCCGTACATCCGTTTTAGGTAAGGAAATTTCGAAGTACAAGGAAGGTGAGGATGAATTCCCGATTCAGCTGAGATATTCGAAAGAAACGCGTGAAAATATCAACAACCTGATGAACCTCAAGATTACCTACCGCGATATGAATACCGGTATTCTGAGGCAAATCCCGCTTTCGTCGGTTGCAAAGATAGATTACACTGATACCTACGGCGGCATCAACCGTCAGAACCTCAAACGTGTTATCTCCATATCGAGTGAAGTGCTCTCGGGATATACTGCCAATGAAATTGTTCCGCAAATCGAGAAGTATGCCGCTTCTTTCCCGAAACATGATGGAATTGAGATCAAACTCACCGGTGAACAGGAAGACCAGGCCGAAGCTGCAGGCTTTCTGGGTAAAGCCATGCTTATCGCCATCGGTCTCATATTCTTCATCCTCATATCGCAATTCAATTCGTTAAGCAAATCGCTGCTTATACTCAGCGAAGTTTTCTTCAGCATTATTGGTGTGTTACTTGGGATTGTTATTTTTAACATGAACATATCTATCATCATGACAGGCCTTGGCGTTGTGGCTCTTGGCGGTATTGTGGTGCGCAACGGGATTCTGATTGTCGAATTTATTGATACCCTGAAAGCCCGCGGTTATAAAACGCGTGAAGCCATTGTACAGGCAGGCAAAATACGTATTACCCCTGTTATTCTTACTGCCACGGCTACTATTCTAGGACTTGTGCCG
Organism: Bacteroidota bacterium; assembly: GCA_022711175.1. GTDB lineage: Bacteria > Bacteroidota > Bacteroidia > Bacteroidales > UBA4417 > UBA4417. The sequence goes on from JAKLFM010000003.1 coordinate 35,057, forward strand.
CTGGCTGTAGGCTTCAATATGAATTTTGTCACCCTGTTTACACACCTCAATCCCCATATTCACATCGGCGGCGATAATGTGATGTTTTTTGGGTCACTGGCATGGACCATAATTTTCGGTTTAAGCTTTGCCACATTCCTTACCCTCATTTTCGTTCCGGCGATGTACCTTATTACTTACGAATTAAAGATAAGGCTCGACCGGCGTAAATCGAATAAGTAAAAGACTGACAACCCGCTGAACAGTTAGTAAAGGCTTCCTTTCACCGGGAAGCCTTTGCTTTTTAAGCCCAATCTTTTTGAAAAGAATTGCTCCTTTTTGTTAATTTCGCTGTGATATAGCCTGAGCTGTCTTCCTGTGTTTTAAAACCTGCTATTGTCAAATGCCTCCACGGGCAATCTGTTATGAAATATACTGCTGATAAACCTTATATTTCCCTCGAAATACAGAAACCAACGGATTTGTTTGGATTTACAGCGCTGGCATCACGCTATTTTATGACCGCCGGCCGCTGGGACGATGAAATCGACTCGGTTCTGAAGAAACTGATGCAAGCGACACTGAGTTCCAGAATAAGTATTTATAGAGCAAATACAAGTGATGAAAACCCAGGTGCAGAATTTCAACTCCTGTACAGTGTTGCCGACCACTCAAAAAAGAGCCTTTTGCCTGCCCAGCCTCAATTTACAAAAGCGCTCCAGCACTGGAAGAAACAGTTTCAGGAAAACAGGACAGTGCGGGCCGGCCACAAGCGCGGCCGTTTTATGCATGTCGAACTTAATAAACTGTCGTCGTTAATTGCAATACCCGTTTTTACAGGCAAGCGATGGTTTGGTGTGCTTACCCTCGAATTTTGCGATTTTAAAAAGTGGCGGAGAATGGAGTACCGCCTCATCAGGCATTTCAGCATAATGCTTGGCTCCACTATTCACAGGCAGCAGCTTACCGAGGCAATAAAAGTTGACAAAAGTTATTTTGAGGAGTTATTTCAAAGTTCACCGTTTGGAATTGCGATACTGAACAGCAATGGCGAAGTTCAGCATATAAACAAGGGTTTCAGCGACATTTTCGGTTATACTGAACGGGACCTTGCCGGCAAAAAACTTGATGATATATTACCTGCTCCCGATGATCGTGAAAACGCCAGGCAGTTGACCCAACATTCGCTCTCCGGTAAAGAAATAGATTATCAAGGTATCAGGTACCGCAAGGATGGTGAGCCGGTTCACGTTTCAATAATCGGAAGGCACCTGCATCCTACTCCTGACGAGCAGGCTGTTTTCAGCATTTACATTGATATTACCGAACGGGTGAAAGCCCAGCAACTATCGGCCGAAAACCGTACAAAATACCAGGGCCTCTTCGAAATGTCAACCGATGGTATATGTATCATGGAGAATGGCGTATTTATTGAAGCCAACAGCCGGGTATCGGAAATGTTCGGGTGTGAGCCCGAGCAGGTTATCGGGTCTTCAATTTTCACTTTCTCTCCTGAGTTGCAACCCGATGGCGAACTATCGTACGATAAAGGAGTGCGTTTGTACCGCCAGGCATTGTCAGGCGAACCGGTGACATTTGAATGGCTGCATCAGCGTCCTGACGAAACTACTTTTTTTGGTGAAGTTAGCCTGAGCCGTTTTGAACTTGGCGGAAAATTTTATGCACAGGGCATTTTGCGTGATATATCGGTGCGCAAAGCCATTGAAGAATCGCTCAAGAAAAGATTCGAATTCATTAATTTCCTGAGCCGTGCATCCTCTGATCTCATCAACCTGCACCCTGACAATATAAACAATGCCATAGTTGAAACGCTTAAACAAAGCGCCATCTTCGCTAATTGTGAATATGCCCAGGTATTTCTGATGAATACTGAAGGCACTGCCTGCGAACTCTATTCGAGCTGGCAGAGCGCCGGTTTTTCGAATATTGATAAAAATATTTCAATACTTGAAATTTCACTTTTCAAGCCTGTTTACGACTATATTAAAACCGGCAATGTGATGCAGCTTAACAGTTCGGCTATCAGCAGCACATTCAGCCGGCAAATAATGCAGCAAATAATTGAACCGTTACAAATAAAATCGCTCATTGTAATACCGCTCATTGTCAATAACTTATATATTGGTCATGTAGGATTCCACACCTCTGTGGCCGAATTTATCTGGTCAGATGAAGCAATTAATACCTTAAAATTAAGCTGCCAGATAATAGCGAATGCGGTTGGCCGCAAACAGGTAATTCAGGAATTGGAATACGCCAGGATGAAAGCAGAAGAATCCGACGGGTTAAAAACGGCATTCCTGGCAAGCATGTCTCACGAAATCCGCACTCCTATGAACCACATCATCGGGTTCATCGAACTGCTCAAAGACCCTACATTATCAGAAACCGAAAAAAGTGAGTATCTGGCAATTATCCGCAACAGCGGCAATCATTTGTTAAAACTCATTGACGATATTATCGACATTGCCAAGATTGAATCGAACCAGCTTGAGCTTCACCCTGTTGAAGTTTCACTTAACGATTTTCTGAATGATTTGCTTGTTGTTTTCAAAGAACAGTCGTCACGCTCACAAAATGGTGCAGTAGCTTTAACACTCGACCTGCCACCCGACAGAACCTCGGAATACATCATCACCGATACCCTTCGGCTTCAGCAAATACTCACCAACCTGCTATCAAATGCCATCAAATTTACCCGCAAAGGATTTATCCGATTCGGCTATATGAAACAGGAAGATAACATGTTATGTTTCTTTGTGGAAGACAGCGGAATAGGAATTCCAACCGAAAATCATCAGCTTATTTTTGAACGCTTCAGGCAACTCGATTACAGCTATTCGCGCCAGTTTAGCGGTACCGGGCTTGGCCTTGCCATTTCAAAAGGGCTGGTTGAGTTGCTTGGAGGAAAAATCTGGGTTGATTCAGAACCCGGGCGGGGTTCAGTCTTTTATTTTACCATTCCCTATAACCCTTTAAACAAAGTACAACTCGAAACCGCTAAAGCAGCAAGGATAACAGGTGACTATAATTTTGAAGGCAAAACTATACTCATTGTCGAAGACGATGAAATTAACTTCCGTTTCCTGAATATTGTTTTTGAACGAACCAGGGCTCTGATCCTTCATGCCGACAACGGTGAAGATGCCATAAAAAAGGCTCTTGCAAACGATATTGACCTGGTGCTCATGGATATTCAAATCCCCCTTATTGACGGCTATACAGCCACCCGGTTAATTAAAGAAACGAAACCGAATTTACCCGTTGTTGCACAGACCGCTCATGCGCTCGATGACGAAAAGAAACTCTGCGTTGAAGCCGGCGCCGATGATTACGTAGCTAAACCCATCAACCGGAAGCAACTACTGTTAAAAATCTCGAAATACCTTTCGGCAGAATAGAAATTTTACATCCGGAATTTAAATTCTTCAACCGACTTGCTTATTCTTAAAATTTGATTTATCTTTGTTCTTGCATAAGAATTGTTCCTAATTAGGATTATGTACATGAAGATGATCAGCAACATCCTTAAAGAAAACAACTTAAAGGTAACGCCCCAGCGTTTGGTAATACTTGATGCTGTAAGCCACCTCAACCATCCGACAGCGGAAGAAATTGCTGATTACATAAGGAAAAACCACCCTAATATCGCTACAGGCACTATATATAAAACACTCGAAACTTTTGTTGGCAGCGGACTCATTAAAAGGGTTAAAACCGACAGCGACGTAATGAAATACGACGGAGTAATGACTCCCCATCATCATTTATACTGTGCTGAAAGTGAGCGTATTGAAGACTATGATGATGCTGAACTCAATAATTTGCTGAAAAACTATTTCGGGCAAAAACAAATCCCGGGATTCGAAATCAAAGACATTAAGCTCCAGATCATAGGTAAGTTTTTGAAACAATAACTCGGAACAATAATAATCAACCAAAAAAATTTAAAACCATGAAAGAAAAAAGCATCGAACTGTTGAACAAAGCCGTTGGTGATGAATTATCGGCAGTGCATCAGTACATGTACTTCCATTTTCACCTCGACGATCAGGGATACGACCTGCTCTCAAGCCTCTTCCGTAAAACAGCTATTGAAGAGATGATGCATGTTGAGAAACTTGCCGAACGTATCCTTTTCCTAAAAGGAGAGGTAGAGATGGTCGCTGCAGTTCCTGTTAAAAAAATTCACGAACCGGCTGAAATGCTTAAACTGGCTGCGCAGATGGAAATGGAAAGCCAAAACGATTACAACAATTGGGCTAATGAGTGTGCCGGCAATGCCGACGCCGTTTCAAAGAAACTATTCGAATTACTTGTTGAGGAAGAAGAAGTTCATTACGACCAGTATGATGTTGAACTTGACAACCTTAAGAAATTTGGTGACAAATACCTGGCACTCCAGTCGATTGAACGCAGCAAAAGCCGTGTAGCCGGCGCCCCGCTTGAATAATTTTCAATAAATATAAAACCGATACACTATGGACGAAATCAAGAATGAAGCAATCTCTATGCCCCGCATAGGTGATGCCGCTCCTGCTTTTAAAGCAATCACAACACAAGGTCCCATAAATTTCCCTTCTGACTATACAGGAAGCTGGGTAATCCTTTTCAGCCATCCGGCTGATTTTACACCTGTATGTACCTCCGAGTTCATGACCTTCGCCTCAATGGAAAAACAGTTTGCCGAGATGAACTGCAAACTCGTTGGCCTGTCAGTTGACGGGCTTTACAGCCATATCGCCTGGCTTCGCACCATCAAGGAAAAAATTGAGTACAAAGGCATGAAAGATGTTGAAGTGAAATTCCCCCTCATTGAAGACATCACCATGGAAGTAGCTAAAAAGTATGGTATGATACAACCGGGTGAAGCTACCACCAAAGCAGTGCGCGCCGTATTTTTCATCGATCCGAAAGGCATCATCCGTACTATAATTTATTACCCGCTCAGTTTGGGCCGCAACTTCGATGAACTTTATCGTGTACTGGTAGCCCTGCAAACAGCCGATGCTTTTTCCATTGCCACTCCCGCCGACTGGCGCCCCGGCGATGATGTAATCGTTCCTCCGGCAGGATCATGCGGTATTGCCAAAGAACGTATGGAAAACAAAGCCGATATGAAATGCTACGACTGGTTCTTCTGCACCAAACCACTGGCAAAAGAAAAAATTGATGGTTTGAAAATGAAATAGTTATCAAAGGTTCCGTTTTCTTAACCCTGTTATGGTTTGCAACCCTGACAGGGTTTATTTTTGATTGACCAAAAATTGTACTTTTGGCTAGTACCTACTGAAGATCAAATCATAACACATGAACATATACCACGACAACCGCATTGTGATGACCCTCGATGCCGGTGGAACCAATTTTGTATTTTCGGCAGCCCGGTCAGGTGAAGAAATCATTGATCCCATCAGGCTTCCGGCACATGGTGAAAATCTTGAACAGGTGCTTGGCACAATAGTTACAGGTTTTAGTGAAGTACGGACACATTTAAACAGCACACCGGCTGCTATCAGTTTTGCATTTCCCGGTCCGGCCGATTATCCCAACGGTATAATCGGCGACCTGAAAAACCTTCCTACTTTCCGTGGAGGAGTAGCACTGGGCCCGATGTTGCAGCAGAAGTTCGGCATACCGACCTTTATCAATAACGATGGCGATCTTTTTGTTTACGGTGAAGCCATTGCAGGGTTGCTTCCCCAGGTCAACCGTGAACTCGAAGAAGCCGGCAGCCCTAAAAGGTTTAGAAATCTGTTCGGCATTACTCTCGGAACGGGATTTGGCGGTGGTCTGGTAATTAATGGTCAGCTTTTTCTGGGTGATAATTCAGCAGGAGCCGAAATATGGGCCATGCGCAGTAAACTGCACCCACATGCTTACGCCGAAGAAGGTGTCGCCATAAGGGCTGTGAGGCGGGTGTATGCCGAGTGGGCTAATATTCCATTGGATGATGCACCCGAACCAAAAGACATTTGTTCCGTTGCAAAGGGACAAATGCCCGGCAATAAAGAAGCAGCCATCGAAGCTTTCAGGCAACTGGCTGTAAATGCCGGCGATGCACTGGCCAATGCCGTCACGCTGCTCGATTCATTGGTTGTTGTTGGTGGTGGGCTGTCCGGTGCAGCCGATCTTATCTTGCCAGCACTGGTTGCCGAAATGAACAATCCTTTATGCAACCTTGCCGGCGAACCACTTTGCCGCACCGAAGTCACGGCATTTAATCTCGAAGATATTTCGCAGAAAGCAACTTTTTTAAAAGGACAGGCGAAAACCATCGCCGTGCCGGGAACAAGCCTAACGGTGAGTTACGATCCGTTGCAAAGAGTGGGTGTTGGCGTTTCGCGGCTGGGTACATCAAAGGCTGTTTCGATTGGAGCGTATGCTTTTGCCTTGTACAAACTCGATCATTAATCACTTCGGCTTAGAAGGGTTTCTACCCTCAGCGGCAATCAGGTACAATCTTCTTATATTCTTTAATACTCCTGCTCGTTCAGGTGTAATTTATGTGCTGGCCGAAAGGCCTGCCGTTTAACCATTTATTTTAAAGTGTAAACGCCAAACTGCCTGTGCAGAAATATTTTAACATTACAGTAACAAATAATTTTAAAACGGGGTAACATGGGCTGAAATTGATTGTTTAGGTATTATGTTTTACAAATTTCGACAATCATGAGACCCTCTTTTCTTTTATCTGCACTCCTGTTCTTTCTGACAGGAATGAGTCATGCACAGGATATTAACCGGCAATGTATCCCTCTTATTGGTGATAAGGCTCCAACATTTACAGCTGCTTCAACTGAAGGCACCATAACTTTCCCTGATGATTTCGGTAAGAATTGGAAAATCCTTTTCAGTCACCCGGCTGATTATACTTCGGTTTGTTCATCCGAAATAATTGAACTCGCCACAGTACAACAAGACTTTGAGTCATTGGGTGTTAAACTCGCCGTAATTTCGACCGATGCGCTTGATAAACACTTTAGCTGGAAGAAATCGCTCGAGACGGTTCGTTACTTAGGCCGCGATCCTGTTAAAATCAATTTCCCTATTATTGCCGATGAGAACAAGGTAATAGCGGGTACCTATGGCATGTTGCAGCCCGAATCGCAATTCCTGAAAAACGTGAGAGGCGTGTTCATCATCAACCCGGCTGACAGGATTGAAGCCGTCTTCTTCTACCCAAATCATGTAGGCCGCGATATTGGCGAGATAAAAAGAACGGTGATAGCACTGCAGACAACTTTTGCCAACGATGTTCTTACTCCTGCAAACTGGAAACCCGGCGACGATGTTATGGTTCCTTACCTGCATTCAATTGACGAAGCAACAGTGAAATCGGATGATCATGATCCGGGAATTTATGCCGTTACCTGGTATATGTTGTTCAAAAAGCTTGAAAGTCAGGAGAAATAGTCGTTCAAACATTTTCATCCAGGCGCTTAGAACAGCCTCACTAATAATGATGAAAGCCGTTGTTATACCTGACAGCAAATACATATCCATGTGTTAAATAAGGCAAGCCGGCTGAAAACCGTAGTCAGGCCGAAACAACTATTGCCAATAAAGAGTTAGTTTTACAGCCTCAAATCCATCATCTGGTTTAAGGCAATGAAAAACCTTTACTTCTCACTGATTTTACTGTTCACCGCCATCATGGCTTATGCGCAAAATAAGCCCTGGCGTGCCGGTGAAATGGAACTCAAAGTACATTTCAACACCTCGCAGGATGCAAAAGTGCTCGGCAGCCTGAACCTCAATACCGACATATATCAACAATATGCCTATGCTTATGTTGTGCCATCGGAACTTGACATCATCAGAGAAAAGGGATTTAATTTTGAGATCCTTAAACCTGATTTGAATACATGGTCAGCTTCGTTTGGCGAAGCCATGGTACCTCAGGGTTATTATACTTTTACCGAAATAAAAAACATTGCCGACAGCCTTGCATCTGTGTATCCTTCAATATGCAAAAAGATTATTATTGGCCAGTCGGCATCATTCCAGGAACTTGCAGTTTTAAAAATTAGCGACAATGTGAATGACGATGAGAATGAGCCTGAAATACTATTTGATGGCGGCATTCATGGTGATGAGGTAGGCAGTTCGCAAAATATTATCATGTTTGCCCGGGATATATGCAGGGATTACGGAACGGATGAAGCCATTACCAATTTGATCAATAACCGGGAAATATGGCTGTACTATTGTGTTAACCCCTGGGGCCGCGACAACATGAGCCGCTACAACAGCAACGGCATCGATGTTAACCGTGATTTCGGGTATATGTGGGGATATGAAGGCGGCAGTATGAGCCCGTTTTCGCAACCCGAATCAAAAACATTACGTAACCTTCAGCTTGACAACCAATTTGTTGTATATACCAACTATCACAGCGGTACCGAAATTATTTCCTATCCCTGGAGCAACAGGGTTACGATTGCTCCCGATAAAGCTGCTTTCAACAGCATGGCTCAGGTATATTCACTCAGCTCAGGTTATACCACGTTGCCTTACGGGCAGGGGGCTCTCGTGATGTACCTTATTCAAGGTTCTACCAAAGACTTTAATTATGGTTGCCTGGGAAGCGTTGCCTGGTCGATTGAGATTTCTACCGATAAACAACCGGCAGGGAACCTCATCCGGCATTATTACGAAGTCAATAAACCTGCTATGTTGTCGCTTATTGAGCACAGCGGATACGGCATACAGGGAACCATTACCGACGCGATTACAGGACTGCCTGTTGCAGCAGCAATTTTTGAGGGCAATAATTATCCTTCGTACACCGACCCTGCAGTTGGCGATTTTCACCGGTATCTCATCCCCGATACCTATACCCTGAAAGTGGTTGCCAACGGGTACGAACCAAAAACCATAACTGGCGTTACGGTATATAATCAGCAATGTACCACAGTTGATATCCAGCTGCAACCCATTTCGTGCCAGTATGCCTACAGGACCATTACGTCACATATTCCAAATTTTGACGGCTATCAGCCCGGCGACGAAGGCTATTCGGCTGCTTGCACAGGCCCACCTGACCAGGTAAGTTATTCAATTGGAAAAGGCGGCTATGTGGTGGTTGATATGCTTGACACAATCTACGACACTTCAGGCCCCGATGTAATTGTTTATGAAGGTGATTATTCACCTGAAGGATACAGTATATATGCAGGCACAACTCCTGACGGCCCTTGGATAAACCTGGGCTCAGGCAGCGGAACAGCCTCTTTCAACATGGGCACGTATAGTGTGCAGCAAGCCCGCTATTTCAAAATTGTGGATGATAATAACGGTTCGGCCAATGTGAACGATGCAGGCTTTGAATTTGATGCCATCGCCTCGCTTCACCCGGCTATACCCGACACGGTAGGACACCTTGCGGGCGTATTATACGACGGAATTTCGGGTTTGCCAATACAGAGCGGTTTGATTGCATCGGGCGACAGCACCTGTATTACTGATATTGACGGCCATTATTACCTTACATTGCCTTATGGCGAAAACATAGTGTATGCTGTGGCCGAGAATTTCGGCCCCGACTTTGACACACTTACGTTGCTTCCAGCCCAACTTTCAAATCACGATTTTCATTTATACCCCAATGTGGGCATTGTACATTCCTCATCAGAACAGGAAGCTGCCCTATGGCCAAATCCTTCATCCGGACTTGTTCATATCTCGTTCAAAACAGGCTTGCCACAGCATATATCAGTTAAACTAGTTGATAACCTCGGCAAAGTAATAACCGTAATAGCTGACAGTGATTTTCCGGCAGGTACTAATACTCTCTGCCTGAATCCTGATGATGTAAACCGCAAAATTCTTCCCGGCTTCTATACCCTTATAATCGACGGATCAGGATATCACAAATGCCTGAAAATGATCATATCCAATTAAATAAATATTTAATTTTTTATTACGTATTTGTAATTCGGGAACGATCAAATATTATTTTTACGTCCGTTTTTGTTTTGTCTCCGAAAAAATTAATCCAAACCAATCTCTGACACCCTATGAAAAAAGTGTTACTCTCACTCTTTCTTGCCTTTATTGGCTCCACCCTGTTTGCGCAGGTACTGTTTACCCAGGATTTTAGCGGCGGTACAATGCCTCCTGCCGGTTGGACAGTATTTGGCAACACATCGAACTGGGTTATCTCACAAACAAGTAATGCCGGCGGTGTTAAACCCGAAGGCAAACTTAAAAACACTCCTGCATTTACCGGTTATATGCGACTGATCTCTCCGATGATTGACCTGTCGGGACAAACATTTGTCATCCTTAAAATGAAACATACTTTTGATGGCAACAGCCTCGATATGGCTATTGACACCAGGTCGAATTACGGTACATGGAACCGTGTATGGTTGAAAAATGCCACCGGATCGTTTGTTGGCGAAAACCTGATAATCCCGATTAATAATTCGGATGTAGGATCAACAAAGTTTCAGTTCTGCCTTTACATTAACGGTGCATCAACAAACTTTACAAGTTGGTTCTTTGATGATATCTCCATCTCCGTGCCACTTGCTTTTGATGCCGGTATGGCAACTATTGACGTGCCAAACCTGCTCACTGGCATTCAGCCTGTTACCGGTAAAATTTTCAACGGTGGCATTGAAACAATTAATTCGGCTGATGTTAACTGGCAGCTTGAAAATGGTAATATTCACACTACTAGCATCACCGATATGAATCTTACAACCGGTCAGTTATATAGTTTTACTTGTACTGATCCTATAGAGATTGAACCCGGAAACTATAACTTAAAGGTATGGCTCACAAATGTAAACGGCTCTGCATCTGGTGATAACGACCTTACAAACGACTCTCTCACCAAGAAAATATTTGTAGTGTCATTTATTCCACAGAAAAAAGTAGTGGGCGAAGAAGCAACCGGCACATGGTGTGGATGGTGTGTTCGAGGCATCTGTTTCATGGATTATATGAAAGAGACCTATCCTGATACCTGGATCGGAATTGCTGTTCATAATGGAGACCCAATGGCCATTACTGAGTATGATAATGCGCTTCAGGACTTTTTACCCGGCTTCCCCGGCTTCCCGAGTGCAGTTGTTGACAGGATGGATGAATATGTTGATCCTTCAGATTTGGAAGATGTGTATTTCGATCACATCAATGTCCTGGCGCCTGCATCAGTATCGATTGAGAACTTCAGTTGGGACCCGGCCCTCCGTAAAGTGACTTTTGATGTCCAAACTGAATTTATTCTTGACATTGACAGGGAGATGCGCCTTGCCGCCGTTATCACCGAAGACAGCGTGCATGGCTCAGGTTCCGGTTACAATCAGGCAAACTATTATGCAGGTGGTGGAAATGGCCCTATGTGTGGTTTCGAAAGTTTACCTGGGTCAATTCCAGCTGCAAACATGTATTACCAGCATGTTGCCCGCAAAATTATGACAACTCCGTACGGTACAACCGGCAGCCTCCCGATACCTGTTGTGGCCGGAGTGAAATATTCGTACAATTATTCAACTACAATCCCTGCTACGTGGAATTATGATAAGCTGAATTTCATCGGCATGCTGCTCGACACCGAAACGAATGAAATCATAAACGCTAACAATGTAATCAGTTCATGGGTGAGCACGGGAGAAACCCCTATGGCAAACCGGATAAATATATTCCCAAATCCTGCCGATAACATTGTAACATTAACTTTTGACAAGACGAGCCGCATTGATCAAATTGAAATGATTTCGACAATGGGATCAGTTATACGGACATACGGCAGTTTCACAAATTCAGGCAAATCCTTCACAATCAATACTTCCGATATTCCGGCAGGTGTTTATTTCCTCAGGATTACCGGTAGTACCGGACAGCAGATGTCGCGCCTGGTTATATCGCACTAATCTGCTTTAGCACAATGCTTTATCGAAAAGGGACAGCCTGCAACGGCTGTCCCTTTTTGTTTTTCGGATGCTGGGTAAACTTTGCTTGGTATTTAACGGCTGTTCAGACTCTTACCATTTAGAACTGTTAACATTTAATAAATAATTTTTCGGGCAGGGTTGCGTTAACCGGGTAAAATCACGCATTATGAATCGTAAGGTCAGCATCCTGCACACCATAGCCGGTGCTCTCTTTTTCACCCTTTTGTTTTATAAACAGGCAACAGGGCTAAACCTGGTGATTTTCGAACTGACCTACGTTGCTGCCCTTATAGCCATGCGTCAGCTTGACCTCAGAAATAAAAACATGGTCATCACCGTCTCCGGTTTGCTTATCACAGCAGTATTTACTGTAATCACCCATTCAGTATATGGATATGTTATTCATTATCTAACGTTTGCAGTTTTTGTGGGGATGCTAATCTACCCTCAGGCGATGTCGCTCATTACAGCAACCGGCTTGTCGTTTATGAATATCGGAGGTTCACAATTGCAATTTTTCAGCGAACTGGCCGGCTTACGCTTTAAGGGTATAAATATCGGCTCGTTATTGCGTAAAGTATTGATCTATACGATACCCGTTATCATCATCATCGTCTTCATTATTCTTTACCGGAATTCAAACCCCTGGTTTAATAACCTGGCGGTATCCATTTCAAAACATATCGGGCGATGGTTCGATTATATTTTCAAAGATTTTGATTTCAGGATCATTGTTACTTTCCTGATCGGAATTATACTATGTAATTATCTGTTAATGTGGCGCAAACATAAAAGGATTGTTGATTACGACCGCTCCTCAACCGACGATCTCCTGAGGTTAAGAAGAGACGGCCGGGGAAGGTTTAAAGTAAACTCGCTGAAGAACGAGTACAAGGCAGGTATTTTTCTGCTGGTTGTGCTGAACTTTATTATACTGATACTGAATATTCTCGACATCTGGTGGGTGTGGTTTCATTTCACCTGGAACGGACAATATCTCAAGCAGTTTGTACATGAAGGCACTTATATGCTCATTTTCTCAATACTTATCTCCATTATCGTGGTTCTGTTCTTTTTCAGAAAAAATCTCAACTTCTATCCTGAGAACAATCTATTGAAAATACTTAGCTACATATGGCTGGCACAAAATGCAATACTCGCTGTTTCGGTTGGGGTGCGCAATGCATGGTACATCTATTATTACAATCTTGCCTACAAGCGCATCGGTGTCATTATTTTCCTGGTACTCACGGTATATGGCCTATTCTCTGTTTTTCAAAAAGTCAGGAAACGTAAAACGCCATTTTACCTGTTTCGCACCAATGCAATGTCCCTTTATATTGTACTGGTAGTAGGTTCGCTGATTAATTGGGATACGCTCATCGCAAAATATAACTTCAGCAGGGCCGAACGATCGTTTCTGCATCTCGATTTCATGGCTGCTTTGTCGGATAAAGCGCTGCCTTATCTCGATGTTTCGCTTGCCGACCTGAACAGAATTGATACGTTGCAGAAACACAATTTTCCAAATGAAAAAATCCGGTACATGAACCCCGGTACCTATCATTCGATCATTGAAAGCCGGAAAAAGTTTTTCGTTGAAAAATGGAAGCAGAAAAGTTTTCTGTCGTGGAATCTTGCCGAACAATTAGCCTTTAATAAAATTTCCGGCGAAAAACAGCCTGCTCACTGATGATTGTCATTGATATCTTTTTCGCTGCCTGTTTCAATATTGCGGAATAAATGCCTATTGCGACGGCCCGGCTGTTACCATTCTCATTAAAAACGATTAATTACTGACTGTAGCAAAGCAATTTTCGCAGTCAGGGGCGTATTGTTTTTCAACATATTTATTAGCCCCAATTCCGGCAGAATTGATACCATTGGTATATAAAAAATTCTGACATTTGTAACTGTAAAACATTCGGCCACCATATTTCACACGATGAAAAAGTCATTCGTACTCATCAGCCTCCTTGCGCTCCTTCAATTTGTTTCAATTGCGGGCGAATCCAAACATACGTATTCGTTTAGCGATCCCGTGATCTGCAAAACCGGCAGCTACCAGCTGATTGGTTTCACCGGCGCCCTGCAAACCGGATTGCCCGGCGAACCTGCCTTGCCCTACTGCAAGGTAAGCCTGTTGCTTCCCCCGGGCGAAACTGCCACCCGTATTGAATACAAATGGCTAGACGAAGTGATTATCCCCGGAACCTTCGTACTTTTTCCGCAGCAGCAGGTACGGCCTGTTTCGGATGAACCTTCCGGCACATTTCTGAAAAAGGATGAAGTATATGCCTTAAATACCAAATACCCGGCTGAGCCCTCGGGCAAAATTATTACCTCGTATCTCAACGGGCGCTCATTCGCATTTGCATCCTTTACCCCGGTGCGCTATAATCCATCAACCGGAGAAGCTTCATATTTCAAACAGGTCGAAGTTACCGTATATTCATCGCCATCGCAGCAAAGTATGAATGCGCTCAAAAACCTCCGCACCAGCCGTGAGGTTGATGATCAAGTTGGCCGATTTGCCGATAATCCGTCTGCAGCTTCTGCTTATACAACTGATAAAGCTGCTGCAACCGGCGGCTACCAGATGCTGATTATAACCACCAATGCTTTTAGTGCGGCTTTTGATGAACTTATCGCTCATTATCTTCAGGAAGGTATTGTTTGTGAAGTAATTACAACCGAAGAGATAAATGCTTCGGGCACAGGCAATGACTTGCAGGAAAAAATCCGCAATTACATTATAGATGAATATCAGCAAAATGGCATCGAACACGTATTGCTTGGTGGGGATGATGAACTGGTTCCGCATCGCGGATTTTATTGCTCGGTACAGTCAGGATCAGGATATTCCGATCAAAATATTCCTGCCGATCTTTATTATTCGGCACTCGACGGCAACTGGAATACCGATGGCGATGCACTGTGGGGCGAACCCGGAGAAGACGACCTGCTACCCGACATCTCAGTTGGTCGTATGCCCTTCAGCAACCTCAGCGAACTAAATGCAATGATCAATAAAAGCATTTCCTACCAGTTTACTCCGGTTATGGGGGAGATGAAAAATGTAATCATGGCCGGTGAAAACCTTTATTCAAGTCCGCTTACCAACGGCAGCCAGTACCTCGAACTGCTTATTGGCACACATTCCGATAACGATTATACAACTTCCGGCATCCCCGAAAATTACAATTTCGATAAAATGTATGATGAGATAAGTTACTGGAGCGGCAGCGATCTCATCAGTCATTTAAGCCAGGGCAATCCAATGCTTAACCATAGCGGCCATGCCAACGAAACATACGTTATGAAACTAAGCAACAGCGATATCACAAACGCCAATTTTTCGCAGGTGAACGGTACCACACATAATTTTGTGCTTGTATATACACATGGTTGCCTCTGTGGCGCTTTCGACTACAGCGATTGTATAGCCGAGAAAATGGTTACCATCAACAATTTTGCTGCTTGTTTTGTAGGCAATTCAAGGTATGGCTGGTTTAATGAAGGCCAGACTGAAGGCCCATCGGCTCATCTGCACCGTGAATTCATCGATGCGCTATATACCGATAAATACCTGCGGGTGGGCAGGGCACATATGGAATCGAAGATTGAAACCATGCCTTGGGTGACCGCTCCCGGACAATGGGAACCCGGTGCATTGCGCTGGTGTTTTTACGATTGCAACGTGCTGGGCGACCCGGCAATGGCTGTGTGGACAGATAATCCTTTCGTTGCAGAAGTCAGTTATTCCCAGGCAATACCGGTTGGAAGCGCATCAACAACCGTTACTGTGCATCAAAATGGCCAGCCGGCAACCGGGGTTGCCTGTGTTATTGTGAAAAACGGGCAGATTGTTGGCAAAAGTGAAACCAATTCTTCGGGAATAGCTTTCATAACCTTTGAGCCGGCTGTGGTTGAAACCGGTGATGCTTTTCTTTATGTTTCCGGCAATAACTGTAAACCGGCTGCATACGAACTGGAGTTTATTCCGGCAGCAGGACCTTACATTGTTTACCAATCAGTAATTGTTAACGACGCCACCGGAAACCAGGACGGAATTCCTGACTTTGGTGAAACCGTGAGTCTGTCGCTCACCTTACAAAACAATGGTGTTGCTGATGCAACCAATGTTACGGTGACACTGTCGAGCGACGATCCTTATGTTACTATTACCGATTCAACCGAACAGTACCCCAGTATTCCATCGAACAGCTGGGTTACCATAAACGACGGGTTTACAGTGAAGGTAAGCAGCGACATTCCCGACATGCATGAGATTGTTTTTAACGTCACTGCCACATCAGAAACTTCATGGTATTCAACATTTCCGCTCGTGGCGCATGCGCCTCAACTGGTACTTGGCAACATGACGCTGAATAACGAAAGTATTGAATCAAACGGACGCCTCGATCCGGGCGAAACAGCCATCATGAATATTCCGATTTCAAATGAGGGACATAGCAACTGCTTGGACATGACAGCAACGCTCGGTTCTTCCAGTTCATGGATATCAATAACAAACCCTGTTAATTTGCTCGGGAGCCTGCCGGCCGGGGGTAATGCAAATGCGGCTTTCGATATATCGGTTGATGCAACCATTCCGCTCTATACATTGGTTGGTCTCAGTTTTGCTGCTGCAACCGGGGAGTTGCAGATAAACCAGGAATACTACCAGTTGATTGGCGCTTTCGTCGAAGATTTTGAAACAGGGGATTTTACACAATACCAGTGGGAACAGGGTCAACACCCCTGGACCATCAACGGCGGATCACCCTTCGAAGGGAATTACAGTGCACGCTCAGGGGTTATCTACAACAACGATTCGTCGCAACTAAGCATCGCTATGGAGGTACTTGGCGCCGACAGCATTTCCTTCTATTCAAAGGTTTCGTCAGAAGAGACCTTCGACAGGCTTCAGTTTTTTATCAATCAGCAATTAAAGGGCGAATGGGCCGGCGAAATACCCTGGCAGCGACACTCCTTTGCTGTAGAAGCCGGGCTGAACACCTTTAAATGGATGTACATGAAAGATTTCTATAACTTTCAGGGTAGTGATTGTGCATGGATCGACTATATTGTGTTCCCTGCTTTCCGAAACACAACCGGCATTGATGGTAATGAAGCCGTGGCAGTTGATTTTAGCCTTTACCCAAATCCGGCCAATCGTGAATTGCGTGTAAAACTAAATATGCCACATAGCAGCAATTGTCGAATATCGATTATCGCTGCCGATGGTAAGCTTTGCCATACGGAAAAACTACAGGCAAACAATGAAACCGTGATTGACATTTCAGGATTTAAATCCGGCTACTATCAATGCCTGGTCACTGACGGACAAACAACGGTTGGCAGGGCACTCATAATCCGGTAGAGCTTTCTTTGGGGTGGACAGTATAACATGACGACATTTAACTCAATGCCGTCACTTCTGTATAGTTGGTTTGTGTTGCGGAAGTTCAGTGGTCAATATTTAACAGCCTGATGTAATACATCCCTGTTTGATTACTGGTCGCTTATTCAAACTAAGGTAGATAAATATCTGGATGACAAGATGTTTGCCGCATGCATGCTCGATATACTGAATACAATATTTTTATGACGGAAATATTGGGGGATGCCGGTATAAAAAGCAATCAATCAACCAATTAATTAATTCGAAATATTTCCTACTTTTGTTAGCCTAACGGAATACTACAACTCAAGTCACATAGAAACAAACAGCCAAAAACCAATCTACAATGACATTAAAATCTACTCTTACTCAATGTTCTCTTATTCTGACTATATGCCTTTCGGTACTAACCCTTGGCGGTTTTGCTGAAAAGGTCACCTATCAGGAGAACTGGAACAACCCTGGAATTTCGATCAGGCAACAAAGCGCCCAGGGTGTCAGCATTGGCTTTTCGATCAAGGAATTTGACATTGCCACCCGTGCCTTTAACGGTGAAATGATGCAGGAAATTGAACTCACCGGCAACTTTTTACCAAATGCCGAAGGCGCTCCCAATTTACCGGTAATCAGCAGGTACATAGCCTTGCCACAAGGAGCACAGGCAACAGTTGTAGTTAAAAGGCAACGCACCGAGGTAATCGACAATGTAAGTCTTGCACCGGCACCACGCATCCCTCTCGATACCGAACGCGGGCCTTTGCAGTACAACAAGGATCTGAGTATATATTCGAGCAACACTTATTATCCGCAGCAACCGGTTATTCTTTCACAGCCCTCAAAACTGCGTGGTGTTGACGTTGTACTTGTCAGCATTACTCCTTACCAATACAACCCTGTTACCAAACAACTGGTTGTAATCCGCGATCTTGATGTGGAGGTGAATTTTACCGGCGGTAACGGACATTTTGGTGAAGACCGTTTGCGCAGTCGTTACTGGGATCCTATTTTGAAAGATAACATTTTCAACAGCGAATCGCTGCCAGCAATTGATTACAGCGCCCGTATGGCTTATCAGTCAAAGAATCGCGAAACCGGCTGCGAATATCTGATCATTGTTCCCAACGATGCAATATTCAGCCAGTGGGCCGATACTATCAAGAAATTTCGCACAGAACAAGGAATTCTAACAAAAATTGTCACTTTGCAGGAGATTGGCGGCAACACAACAACAGCCATCGAGAATTATATTAACAATGCCTATAACAACTGGGATATTCCTCCTGCCGCATTCCTCATGATGGCCGATCATGGCACCAATGCTTCAACCCAGATTCCCGCTCCCATTTGGGACAGCTACTGCGTTTCGGATAATATTTATGCCGACGTTGATAACGACGACATGCCTGAAATAGCTCCTGCCCGCATGACTGCTCAAAATGCAGATCACCTGAAAACCATGGTTGAAAAGTTTATCGGTTATGAAACCAATCCGCCTACAAGTGCATCGTTCTATAACAGTCCGATTACAGCCCTTGGCTGGCAAACCGAACGTTGGTTCCAGATTTGCTCAGAAGTTGTTGGCGGTTTCTGGAAAAATTCATTGGGCAAAACGCCTATACGCATCAACGCTGTTTACCAGGGCAACCCGGCTTCCGACCCCTGGTCAACGGCCAGTAATACTGCTACGGTGGTTAATTATTTCGGCCCTACCGGTTGTGCTTACATACCGGCTACTCCACAGGAACTTGGTGGTTTCGACGGTGGCACTCCAGCCATGGTGAACCAGGCACTTAACAATGGCTCTTTTATGCTTCAACACCGCGATCATGGCTTTGAACAAGGCTGGGGCGAACCAGGTTACACTTCTACGCACATTTCGAGTCTTACCAATGTTGGTAAACTTTCATACATCATGTCGGTTAACTGCCTTACCGGGAAATACAATTACAGCAGTGAGGTTTTTGCCGAAAAGTTCCATCGCTACAAGTATAATAATCAATATGCCGGGGCTGTCGGTATACTTGCCGCATCCGAAGTGTCGTATTCATTCGTTAACGATGCTTTCGTTTGGGGTATGTATGATAATATGTGGCCCAACTTCCTGCCATCATACGGAGCGCTTTACGAAGAAAGAGACCTGACGCCGGCTTTTGGAATGTGTGCAGGAAAAATATTTCTTCAGCAGTCTTCGTGGCCATATAACAGCGGAGATAAAGAAGTTACCTATCACCTGTTTCATCATCATGGTGATGCCTTCCTGAATGTCTATTCCGAAGTTCCACAGCAACTTACTGTCAGTCATAACGAAGTTATGCTGCAAGGCCTCAGCACTTTTGATGTAACGGCAAACGAAGGTGCATTCATTGCCCTTACTGCTAATGGTCAGATCATTGGTACAGGTGTTGGGACCGGCAGTCCTGTTGCCATACCGGTTAATACACCTGCTATTGGAACCATTGTGAAGATTGTTGTAACCAAGCAGAATTATTTCAGGCATACATCAACCGTTATTGTTATTTCACCCGAAAATCCTTATGTGATAACATCGGGAGTGAGTGTTGACGATCCAGCAGGCAACAATAACCAAAAACTCGACTTCAGCGAAACAGCTTTCCTTGCGCTAACGCAGGAAAACTTAGGCAATACCGATTCGCAAAATACAAATGTAACCATCAGTCTAAGTGATCCTTATGTTACCATTGTTGATAATACCGAAAACTATGGAACAGTTCCGGCACATCAGTCGGTCACCGTTAACCAGGGATTCCAGGTACAGGTTGCCAGCAATATTCCCAATGGATACACTGCGAACGTGCAAGCGACGGCCACCAATGGTATTGATACATGGGTAAGCAATTTTGCCCTCATCTGTTTTGCACCTCAGTTATCGGCTACTACCCTGGTAATTGATGATTCGCAGAACGGCAACAACAATGGACGGCTCGATGCAGGTGAGACCGCAGATGTAATAATCTCAAACATCAACTCAGGGGGTGCCACTGCTCTAAATGCCATTGGAACAATGCTCGCAGGTAGTAACTGGGTTACAGTTAATACCGGTACCTATACAATTGGCGATATTGCACCACTTTCAGCACCTACAGCTGTATTTAATATTACAGTAAATCCCAACACACCAGCAGGTTTACAAATCCCGCTCCAATATGCTGTTACTGCCGGCGCTTATTCGGCTGAACGCATATATAATATACAAGCAGGCATTATAGTTGAAGATTGGGAAACCGGCGATTTTTCGAAATTCAGTTGGATTGGCGGTGGCAACCAACCCTGGACCATCACCACTACTCAGCCTTATGAAGGCACTTATTCTGCAAAATCAGGGACAATTAATAATGGTCAAACATCACAGCTGATCCTCAACTTCCAGGTACCGGCCAACGACACTGTAAGTTTCTATTACAAAACCTCATCGGAAGCATCAAAGGATAAACTGCGCTTTTATATTGATGTAAATGAGAAAGGTTCGTATAGTGGCAGTACCAGCTGGACCAACGCGAAATTCCCGATTACCGCCGGGTCTCACACCCTGAAATGGATTTACAGCAAAGATGCCTCCGGAAGTTCGGGCAGCGACTGTGCCTGGGTTGATTTCATCGTATTGCCCGCATCACCCACAACCGCCTGCATTGCCGGCCCCGATGGATATTCATGCCAGGGTGAACCCTATCAGTGCAATGCTGAAGCCGTTAACTACAACACAATAGCATGGTCAACTTCAGGAAGCGGTACATTCAGCAATTCAACCATTCTGAATCCTGTTTATACACCCAGTGCAGGCGATATTGCCGATGGCCAGGTAACATTAACGGTGGCTGCTACAGGCGTTTCGGGTACTTCGGTTGACAACATGATACTCGCCTTTATGGATCCCGCTACCGCCAATGCCGGCGCTAACGGTTATACCTGCGAATCAGGGTATTATGTTCATTCGGGCGCTTCGGCTTCAAATTACAATTCGGTTTACTGGACAACAAGCGGTACCGGTACATTCAATAATATAAACCAGTTAAATCCTGTTTACACCCCGAGTGCTGCCGACGCCGACGCAGGCAGCGTTACCCTCACACTTAATGCAGTTAACCTGGGATGCGGAAACACTTCCTCAGCGATTACGCTTACTATTTATCAATCGCCCGAACCATCTGTTGCCGGCGAAATAACACTGTGTCAGCAATCGCAAAATGTACCGTATTCAACACCTTTTGTTGCCGGTAACTCTTATAACTGGACAGTTACAGGTGGAGAAATGGTAGCCGGTACCAATCCCAACGAAATAACAGTGAACTGGAATGAAGCCGGTATTGGAAGCGTAACAGTAGCTGAGACAACGCCAAATAATTGTATGACTTCATCGGCTGTGAATGTGGTGGTGAATGAAATTCCGATGCCCACAATTAATGGCAGTGATCAACTTTGTGCAGGTGAAACCATTACCTATACAACACCACTGGTTGCAGGCAACTCATACAACTGGGAAGCAGCAGGTGCTGTAATTTCAGCAGGCCAGGGAACCAACGAAGTACAGGTACTGTTCGAAAACCCGGGCAGTTATAACGTAACGGTGACCGAAACCAACGGTACAACATTATGTGGCAATACCGACATTGCTGCTGTTGCTGTAAACGCTCAGCCCTCGGTGCCTGAAACACCTCAGGGTGACGACCGCGCCGACTTATACTATGTCACTGCAACTGATTTGACTGTTACGGCTGTTCCTTATGCCGCTGAATACACATGGCAAATCTCCCCTGCCAATGCAGGTACAATTGCCAATACCGGAAATGTAGCCACAATAACCTGGAATTCATCCTTCCGTGGCACTGCTGAAGTTACCGTTAAAACCGGAAATAACTGCGGCGAAAGCACCTGGTCGCCAGTAAAATCAATTGAGGTTCTTAACTCAACAGGAATCATAGAACCAGGTAAGGCTTTGGGTATTAGCATTACACCTAATCCGAACGACGGTAAATTCTACCTCACCGTTTCCACCCCCGGTATCCAAAACTTCGACTACCAGATCGTTAATTCAAATGGTGCTGTAGTTCTGGAAAACCGCAATCTGCAATCAATGGGCAAATATGCTGCTCAACTTGATACAAAGCTTGCCCCTGGCGTTTACAGCCTGATTGTGACCACAGTATCGGGTCAGGAAACTGAGCGCTTCATTGTTAAATAATTTTTATCCTGATATGTTGAAAAGCCGGTGACGAATCACCGGCTTTTTATTTTTCTGCCTCACTCATCAGTACCTGAATGTAAAAACAAAGTTTTTTTCAATTAATATGTATTCAGACTATTACTTCCGGGTAAAGGAGCTATTAATTAATACACTGCTCGTATACTCCTTTACTCATGAAGAAACTCCTGGTACTCAACCTGCTCGTTGTACTTATCTTATCCTTACGGATAGATGGTTTCGGAGCAAAAACATGGGTGGAAATTACCCCCGGCACTCCCCGGCCTGCAACCGTCCTCACTCGTTCAACAGCTGATGGAGGCTTTATTGTAGATGTTTCTTTTACCGGATTTTATCTTAACCCTGTTGTTATCAATAGCAGTGAATATCAACAGGTAAGCTTGCCGGGAGCATATCCCCTGCTTGATGCCGGCAATCCCGACCTGCCTTTCCTCAATGCAACGCTAAATATCCCGGCAACAGGCCACTTTATGAGCCGAATTAGCAGTGCCGAATATGTTGAGTATGAAAATGTTCTGATTGCCCCGTCAAAAGGCAATCTCCCGATTACCGGGGAAGCTTCAACAACACCTTTTAATTTTAGCGATAGCTATAATGACGATTTATTTTACCCCGGCGCCCTAACTACCGATCAACAGGCATTTATCCTGCGTAATCTGCGCGGCCAGTCATTCAACTTTCAGCCATTCCAATATAATCCGGTCACCCGCACATTAAGGGTTTATTACAGTCTGTCAGTAGAGGTATTCAAATCAGGCAACCAGGGTGACAATGAACTCACTACATACGACAGCAATATAAAAGGTTTCAGGGAGATGGCTGCTTCGTTTCAATCGTGTTTTGCCAACAATCAAACACGTTCAGGCCAGCTGCCCGACGAAAATGGTAGTATGCTGGTAGTCTGTCCGGCTGATTTCATGTCTGCAATTAAACCTTTTACCGATTGGAAAAATGCGTGCGGAATCACAACCAGTGTGGTTGATGCCGGACTTTTCAGCACCCCTGAAGAGCTTCGCAACTTCATTCAGCAACACTACTATGCTGTCGGCAACCTGGCTTACCTGTTATTGGTCGGCGATGCTGATCAGGTTCCTCCGTTTATGATTGGCGAAGATGCCTCTGATAATTACTATGGCTACCTGGCCGGCGACGATCATTATCCCGAAGTTTATGTCGGACGTTTTTCGGCTGAAAATGCTGATGAACTCATGACCCAGGTAAACCGGACACTTGAATACGAAAAAGCAACAGACGGTGATTCGAAATATCTTTCGGCGGTTACAGGAGTTGCATCAACACTTGAATATGGTGATGATAATGAAAGCGACTTCCAGCATATAAGGAACCTGCTGAATACACTTAAGGATTCAGGATACGATAACCTGGCCGAACTTTATGATGGCTCGCAGGGCGGCTTAGATGCCGATGGTTATCCCACAGCACAAATGGCTTCTGACCGTTTCAACCAGGGAACTGGGGTGATTTTGTATTCCGGACATGGCGGAATAAATTCCTGGCTTACATCACAAATTTCTTCATCACTCGTTAACGGGCTAAACAATCATGGCCGTTATCCTTTTATCTGGTCAGTGGCCTGCGAAACAGGCAATTTTGTTGATCATACCTGCCTGGCTGAAACCTGGCTCCGCGCAACCGACGATAACGGTAAACCTGCCGGTGCCGTTGCTGCCCTTATGGCTTCGGGTGTACAAACTTCGATGCCGCCAATGGAAGCCCAGGATGAAATGGTAAACCAGCTTGCAAAGGGCACCCTGAAAACTTTTGGCGGCGTTTCGCACAGCGGGCTCATCAGTATGAACAACGTTTATGGCAGATTCGGTTATGCGATGTCCGATTCATGGATTCTCTTCGGCGACCCATCGCTTACTCTGCGTACCAAAGCCCCGGATTCAATCCATGCAAACCACAAACCCTACATTGGTAAAGGCAACATCATGTTTACTGTAAGTGCTAATGTTGCCAATGGATCAGCCTGCCTTTCGCAGGATGGTATAACACTTGGATATGCCCCGGTGGTGCAGGGCAATGCACAAATCGTACTCAATGTACCGGCAGCAGGCACTTCGATGCTGCTTACCATAACTTCGGCCAATTACTTTCCCTATTCGGCAGAGCTCGAAGTAATGAACACGCCTGCTGATGCTGTTGCCGTTACCCCTGTAAATCACAGCAAACTCGTTCCTGTAAACCCGGTCTTTGAATGGAATCCCGGTGACGGTGCAAAGCCTGATAACTACAGGTTTTTTATTGGAACTGACTATCCTCCGACCAACATAGTCAATGGAGCCACAATCATCAATGCCAGCTATAGTCCTGAGATTCGCCTCCACTACAACACCACCTATTACTGGCGTGTTGAATCATCAAACAGCCATGGAAATGCTGCAGGTATTATCAATGATTTCACCACAGTGTTTCGTCCGGATGAGGATTTTGAAGCAGGCTCAATCAAGAGTTCCCTGGCATGGATCAGCGAAGGTGGTTCATGGACAACAGACAATCACGGTGCTTTTGACGGCGATTATTGTGGCCGTTCGGCCGAAATTCCTGATAATGGTTTCTCGTCGCTAAAATATACCTGCAATGTGATTTCGTGCGATTTTGTGAGCTTCTGGAGAAAGACATCGACCGAGAGCAATCGCGATAAACTTATTTTCCTGGTTGACGGACTTATCATCAATGAATGGAGTGGCGAAACCACCTGGGGCCGCGAGTCATATTCCATTGCACCCGGACTGCACGAACTTGAATGGCGATATACCAAAGATGTGAACATTAATTGCGGAGAAGATGCGGTGTGGCTCGATGATATTCACCTTCCGGTTCACGATGCAATGCTGGCCTCAACAACGCCTGTTAGCAGTGTTTGTTCAGGAATGTGCTTCTCGCCTGAATCATCAGCAGCAAACTTTAACAGCATTACCTGGCAAACATCAGGCGATGGCACTTTTAACGATGCAAACCTGCTTACCCCGCAATACACACCTGGCCCCAACGATCTGTCAACCGGTGCGTTTCTGTTAACCATGAATGTTCAGGGTTATGAAGGATGTCCCGATTTTGCCGGGCTTGTGATGAGCATGGTCAATCCCGTTCCGCAAATTAACCTGCCGGCTGATACAATGGCCAATGCCGATGGCAGCCTGTTTCTCGATGGCACCTGCGAAAACGGCGTGAGTTACGAATGGATCCAACCGGGTGTTAATACTCCTTACATCACGGTAAATGAATCGCTCGCTGTTGATAACCAAATTGAGCTGACCCTCAAAGTCAGCAATGAATTCGGCTGCTCCTCCGAGAAAACCACCACAGTCCACTTTGTAAAACCCGACGAAAAGCCTTCGTTCGAAATATACCCGAACCCTTGTACCGATTACTTCACCATTCAGCCTCAGAACGGCTTTATGCCATTAAACCGCCTGTATATGGTTAATGCCCAGGGAGCCATTTTATGGCAACAGGATTCGGAGATGGTGATAAACGGAAGCTTAACTTTCGATTTGCCACAATTAGCTTCGGGCTTGTATATGGTTGTAGCCGAAACCGATGGTGGCACTGTTGCACAACCCATACTCATCAAACCATAACTCGTAATACTCCACCTACTTCCTTCAAAGCCGGTACTGAAACCGGCTTTACTATTTTATGGCTTTTCCGTTCATACGAATTTCACCGCGAATGAATGGCCAATGCTGCGAAGAGATGAAAAATAGCTACTTTTGACCTATACTCCAAACTGAACTCTATGAGGAAAAAATTGTACCTCGCCATCTGCATCCTGCTTTCAGCAATTCCGGGCTTTGCTCAGCAAACCGATCCAAACAACGGGCTCAAACACTGGATGACTCCTGAAGAGGCATTACAGCGTGATTTGATTGGACGCGGTTTTGTTGAAACTGATCCTCCTACCGGTATTATTCGCAATGTTGAGGAATTTGGCCCTGCCGAGGGTGTTCTCATCCGCTATCCTTTCGGAATACCTCTTAACCTGATCAAAGAAATGGCCGAAAGCGACACCGTTACTACCATTGTTTCAAGTTCATCGCAACAGGCTACCGTCACTTCGCAGTATCAGGCCAACGGGATGAACCTGAACCATTGCAAATTTCTTATTGCTCCTACAAATACTTACTGGACAAGAGATTATGGCCCATGGTATGTTACTTATGGCGACAAGGAAGTTGGCATTGTTGATTTCCCTTATAACCGCCCGCGTCCCAACGACGATGAAATCCCGAAGAAAGTTGCCACTTCATTAGGAATAGAGTGGTTTGGTATGAATGTAATTCATACCGGCGGCAATTATATGACCGATGGAACCGGCCAGGCTTCTTCAACAACACTTGTTTGGGATGAGAATCCCTCGCAAACACATGAGCAAATAGCTCAAAAAGTGCATGATTATCTGGGGATTGACAATTACATGGTTGTTGCCGATCCAAACGGAACGTACATTGACCATATCGACTGCTGGGGTAAGTTTCTTGCACCAGATAAAGTGCTAATCCGTAAAGTTCCGTTTTCTCATCCGCAGTACTCATTAATCGAGAGCACTGCTGCTTATTATGCAACGCAAAACTCATCGTACGGCACACCTTACCGGGTTTACCGCGTGAATACGCCTAATGATGAACCTTATACCAACTCATATATCCTCAACAGGAAAGTATTTGTTCCCATCATGGGAAACAGCAATGATGCCGCAGCCATACAGGCATACCAGGCTGCCATGCCGGGATATGAAGTGCTGGGTTTCCTTGGCAATCCATCAACTCCCTGGGAATCTACCGATGCATTGCATTGCCGTACCCATGAGATGGCCGATCGGGGTATGCTATACATTGAACATTTGCCCCTGACGGGTGTAAAACCTGCACAGTTTGAATTCGACATTGATGCCGAAATCACCGCTTTCAGTAATCAACCTGTTTATACCGATTCAACCTGGGTTATATACAAGGTGAATTCAGCCGGGTGGGACACTCTTGCACTTACCCATATTAGTGGTAATCACTGGCATACTGCTCTGCCGGGACAAATGGAAGGCGATACTGTATCATACTTTATCACGGCAGCCGATGCTTCGGGACGCAGGCAGAACCACCCGTATATCGGCGCCCCCGATCCGCATGTTTTTATCATCAAAATTTCAAATCCGCCGGATGTGGTTTGCGCACCCGACACCCTGAAGTTTACTACATGGGAGGATATGTTTTATGGCAAATCATTCATTACCAGGAACTTTTCAACACAGCCGGTAGTAATCAGCCATATCGACCAGGAAGACCTGATTCCATTTTCCTGGAACATTGATCCATGGAATATAAGTTTGCCATACACGATAAACAGCGGCGATTCGCTTGCACTAAATGTGAGGATTAATATACCAGCAAGCAGGAGCGATGTGCAGTGCGACAGTCTTCGAGTGGTAACCAGCGAATCTTTGGTACATAACATTCAGCTCTGTCTCGACCTTGATTTGTTCACCGGGACAAGCCAATTACCGGAATCGCAATCCGGATTGAAGGTTTTCCCAAATCCTGTAAATGGAGAAGCCACAATACAGCTTCCTGCCTCGCTTATCGGGAACTCTCACATTGAGGTATTTTCATCAGACGGCACACTTATGCAAACGCTTAATGTTAATAGCAAGAACAGTCATCAGATGAACTGGACTACAGCTTCGTTACCGGAAGGAATTTATTTGTTAAAATTGAATGACAGGAATCACGTCAGCACAACAAAGGTGTTGATAAACAGATAGATATATCTACAACAGGATTGATCTGAACTTCGCCTGAATATTGTTTTGGTTGAAGAAAAAGCAATCAAAGAGCATCGCTTTTGTATTGTTTTGATGAAGTTTTACCATCAGGAGATATTTCTTTTCTGTTGAAACAGAACCGGTGCTTGCAGGATTAGCATAAAATTGTCATACATTAGCAACATGTAACCCAAAAATCCCGCATTTTGCTAAAGAGAAAAGATGTACAAGCCATTAAAAAAGGTGACCGCAGGGTTGTTAATGGCTGGGTAATGTACGACTGGGCTAATTCGGTTTACCAGCTTACCATTGCCTCCGCGATTTTCCCAATTTACTATAATTCAGTAACCCGATCCGATGGCGGTTTTGTCGTTTCGTTTTTCGGGGCACCGGTTATTAACACAGTGCTCTATTCGTGGGCAATAGCAGCGGCATATCTCATTGTTGCCGTGGGCTCGCCCTTGTTATCATCCATGGCCGATTATACCGGCCGCCGGAAAGGATTTATGAGAACATTCACCATAATTGGCGCTGTTGCCTGTGGTGCATTGTTCTTTTTCAACAAGGACACCGTTGAGCTGGGTATCATTGCTTTTACCCTTGGAACCATTGGTTACGGCGGGAGCATCGTTTTTTACAATTCGTTCCTGCCGGTTATTGCCCGCCCCGAAGACCAGGACCGTATTAGCGCCAGGGGTTATTCGATGGGTTACCTCGGGGGTGTGGTTTTGTTGCTGATCAACCTGCTTATGATTATGAAACCTTTGTGGTTCGGCTTACCCACTGACAGCAGTCTGCCCGCAAGGATTTCGTTTGTTACCGTTTTCCTTTGGTGGCTGGGGTTTTCGCAAATCACTTTCAGCAGGCTGCCCAAATACACTTTCCGTAAAAGGATGCACCGGGCAAAAGTGCTGACAAACGGCTATCGCGAACTACGGCTGGTATTTAAACAGGTACGTAAGTCGTTTCAGCTGCGTACTTACCTGCTGGGCTTCTTTTTTATGATGATGGGGTTGCTTACAACCATGTTTATGGCCGCAACTTTTGGCGAGAAAGAGGTGGGCGTGCCCGAAGATATGCTCATACTTACAATCCTCATCATACAACTTGTTGGTATGTTCGGCGCATGGCTGTTTTCGCGCTTATCAGGCAAAATCGGTAACCTCAGGGCGCTGGTAATTTCAATCGTGACGTGGGTGCTTATATGCGTATATGCATATACCATCAAAGATACCATAGGTTTTATGATTGCGGCTTTCTTTATCGGTATTGTAATGGGCGGTTCGCAATCGCTTGCCCGGTCAACCTATTCAAAAATGCTGCCCGAAACTACCGACCATACATCTTTTTTTAGTTTTTACGATGTAATGGAAAAACTGGCTACAGTAGCAGGTACCTTCAGTTTTGGAATTATTGAAGCCATCACCGGCAGTATGCGCTTTTCGGTACTTGCTATAACCGGTTTCTTTATTGTTTCGCTGATTTTCATGTTGTTACTGCTTCGCAGAAACGAAAGAAACAAAGTGGTGATCTGATAATCTCGCGAATTTGTACTCCTCTGCATTTGATTTCAAACCAAGCCGGCAATACTTTTTGCAGGTTCAAAAGAAGAACTTTCACAGACGGGGAAGTTGTCTCTAACGTTCAGATCTTTTATTCCGGACTGGCTATCACTGGCCCTGGCCTAATTAAGGATTTCGACCGGCTTAGAATGGTGTGTATCTTAAAAAATAAAAAACCGGCTCCTCGCGAAGCCGGTTTCATCCCAGGTAACCAATTAACCACCAATGGGAATTTTGCTGATCAGGGTTATATTATTGAGGTTTGAATAATCGTATTGATAAATTCCGTCAGCCGCCAGCAGAATGAGTACATTCCCCATAGGAATAACATCGTGTGCCGTTACATCGGTGAAGGTTTTCAGCAGGTGTTCGTCAATTCTCAGCCGGTCGGTGGCATCGTAAATCTTAAGTCCCGCACTGCCATCGCAGATAAACAGTTTGTTGTTATCTATTCCCAGCCCCCAGGGCTCGGTCATGGCATAGCTTTTAACAAGTTGCGGGCTTGTAATCACGTGAATGTCTATCACTTCCATCAGGTTTTGCCAGTTTCCGCAACGGTTGCCTGCCCGTTCGGTCACATAGGCATAACCATCCTGCACAACAACGGGGTCGCAGCTTTGAAAGTGATTATATTCCGAAACATATGTCGGATTCGAGGGTACTGAAATATCATATACGAGCATGCCCGTTTGGGTTCCGATGAACAGATAAATGCCTTCGATAAACACCGTTTCGGCCACCCTTTGAAGCGCTATTTTTTTACCAACAACAGGATTTTCGGGCGATGCAATATCAATCACCTGCATATCGGTTTGGTTTAAGCCATAGAATTGTCCGTTATTGATGATGAAACGGGCAAGCGAGCCGCCGACACCGATGGTTTGGGTAGAAGTGAATGATCCACCTCCACCACCGCTAATGGCATTGGTTTCGGTCTTGGCGAACGAATTGAGGGCAAAATCATAGAAATAAACAGGGTGCGAATAATCCTCTATCTCTTCTGTAATTGATTGTACTTTCCATCCGGTGATCACACCTTTGCTTTGGTCAATTGAAGCGATGGGGTACGAAGAGTTTTCGCTGTTCAGTTCGGGAATGGTGTAAGGGAAAATGTCCTTTATCCTGGCCACTTCCCGCGGGCTTTCCATGTCGCTGATGTCAATCACCACCAGGTCAACATAGCTGTCGGCATATAGATAATTGCCAATTATGGCAAGGTCAACATTGCCGGGAATCCAGATTGTAGTCACGTTCAGCGGGTTTGCCGGGTCGGAGTTATCAAAAACGTGTATTCCCTTGTATTTTTCGTTTACATACAGGTAGTTGTCCTTAATATATATCTTCCCCTGAACTTCTACCTCGGTGGCTGCCGATGACTTAACCGGCTGTCGCATTTCGTCGTACGACATATACTCAGGCACATTGGCGGTATAAGTGCGCTTTTCGATAAATGTATCTTTGCAGCCTGTCAAAAAGCCTGCAATCGCCAATACCAGGAAAGCTAATTGTTTTGTTTTCATCGTTTTATGTTGAGTTAGGGTTTACTGAATAATGATGGTACAACCTTGAAGAAAGTTTTCAGTTGAACACAATTCCAACCGAAAGAGCAATGCGGTTAAATTTGTCGATACGCTCGGTTCGGTACTCCTCAGACCACCAGTAATAATATTGGTTGACTGTTTTGGTTTGTTGATAACGATATCCTATGCTGAAAATGAAAGCATTGCGATTGGCAAAGTCTTTCCGCAGCCCAATGCCGGCTCCAAAAAGAGGACCTCCGTGAAATTTGGTGTTTTCGCCTTCCTGGTTAGTCGCCAATGGCAAAGCAAAACCGGCATGAGAATAAATAAATGGTGTAAATCCGCCTTTGAGGATGTTGTACCTGACATCGGCAAAAACAGGAAGCCCGGCAGTTTTAAAACATTCAACCCCAATCCCTGCCCCTGCTGATAGCCTGCAAGGGAACCTGTATGAAGTAATGGTGGTAAATCCTCCGTTCGAAGCACTGCCACCAAAAATTGACACAAGCGGTGTTACTTCAACCGCAGCAGGCTTCGATTCTCTCTCTCTGAATGGGAGTTTTTCACGAAGAAGCAGATGATCTATCTCTTCTTCAGGAATTACGACAATATTTGAACCAACAATTTCAATTTTTGTGTACCTGCCTATTTCATTTTCAATGATCCTGCCCCGCAGAATACTTCCGTTTTTGAGGTAAACTGCATCCTGCTTTATTGGCTGTGCTTTGAGCATATTCATCGAAAGTAAGATCACAGACAAAACAAGGGTGATTAACGATAATTTCATTAAGGTGGCTAATTGGTATCATTAAAGGGCGTTGCTTTCGAAGTAAGGTTGTATGCCTGACAATAATTTAATAAAAAACCCGGAAGTTTTTAGTTCCGGGTAATTCAAGCTAGTCTCAAATCAGTTATTCGGCCCGTTTGAGCCTGACGGTAAAATGCCTCAGGATAGGAGCCTCATATTCAATGGTAAAGCCTTTCCTGATTCCTTCTTTGCGCTCAAAAACATTGGCAAGCGAGGCAGCGATATAGTCCATATGGTTAAAGGTATAAACCCGCCTGGGTATTGCCAGCCGAACCAATTCCAGCGCCGGGAACCGGTTTTCGCGTGTCACGGGATCGCGGTCGGCCATGATGGCTCCTATTTCAACACCACGTACACCACCTTCAATATATAATTCTACAGCCAAAGTCTGGGCCCTGAATTCCTCCTTCGGGATATGGGATAGGAATTTATTGGCATCAATAAAAATGGCATGCCCGCCGTATGGTTTTTGAACTGCTATGCCATATTCGGTGAGTTTTGTGCCAAGATGAGCAACCTGCCTGATGCGCGATTCGAGGTATTCGAATTCGGTGGCTTCGTAAAGCCCTCGCGCAAGAGCACCCATATCGCGCCCGGCCTGGCCTCCATAAGTAATGAAGCCTTCGAACATGATATTGTAAACCGATGCCTGCTGGTGCAGTTCCTTGCTTCGCATACCAATAAGCCCGCCGATGTTAACAATTCCGTCCTTCTTGCTGCTCATGGTCATGGCATCAGCAAGCGAAAACATATCGGCAACAATTTCACGAATGGTACGTTGTTCCTGACCTTTTTCACGCACTTTGATGAAATAGGCATTTTCGGCAAAACGGGCAGAATCGTATATCAGCGGAATACCATACTTTTTTGCCAGGGCACTTACTCCGCGCAAGTTTTCGAGCGAAACCGGCTGCCCTCCTGATGAATTGCAGGTGAGGGTTACAATAATGAAGGGAATTCGCTCCTTGGGGTTGATTTTAAGGATTCTCTCAAGCTTGTCCAGATCAACATTGCCTTTAAAAGGATGTTCGATGGTGGTATCGAAAGCCTCGTCAATGGTGCAATCAATGGCTGTTGCCTGCCTGAATTCGATGTGACCCTTTGTAGTGTCGAAATGCGAATTGCCCGGAACCAGGTCGCCGGGTTTTACCAGCACGCTGAAAAGCACATTTTCGGCTCCCCGCCCCTGGTGTGTAGGCAAAAAATATTCGAAACCGAAGATATCGGTAACTGCGTCTTTCAATTTGAAATACGACGATGATCCGGCATAGCTTTCGTCACCAAGCATAATTTCGCTCCACTGACGGTCGCTCATGGCGCCGGTACCTGAATCGGTAAGCAGGTCAATATAAACCTGGTCGCTCTTAAGGTTAAACAGGTTATAGCCGGCTTCTTTAATCCAATGGAGGCGTTGCTCGCGCGTACTGCAGCGAATGGGCTCAACCATTTTTATTTTGTAGGGTTCTGCAAAGGGTAGTTCCATTTTTTTACTTTTAATAAGATGATAATAAGTTGCACTAAATGAAATAGTTGATCTTAGAAAGGGAAGTTGTCCCGTTCCTTGATATTCAGGAAAATTGTCTTTTTTGAGGCACTTACTTGCATGATCAGTACCTTTAGAAATAGTATGGAACGAGTCAAATATACAATATTTTATACGAATGCAATAAATTTAGATTTTTACAGTATAAAAATGATGTGATTTTGAAAAATAAGCTATTGAATATGAAATCATTAATTCAAATCCTGTTGTGTTTATCGGTTGCATTCGCATTCTATCCGGCATGTAAACCGCAGCAAAACCGACCCAATGCCGTAATTGAAAAAGGTAAGGTGATTACCGAAATCAAGTGCGCCGCCGATACAACCGTTAGTTATGCGTTGTTTCTTCCCTACAATTACGATAATGCATCCGCATGGCCTGTCATCATTGCTTTTGACCCTCATGCAGCAGGTCACTTACCGGTAGAACTGTTCGCGGCCGAAGCCGGAAAATGTGGTTTTGTGGTTGCCGGCTCTAATAACTCAAAGAACGGAATGGATTTCAATCAGGTAACTGAAATTTATAAAAAGATGCTGAGCGATCTGGTATCAAGGTTTAACATTGATACAGGATGCATTTATACGTTAGGTTTTTCAGGTGGGGGCAGAATTGCGGGCTCACTGGCTATGACCGAAAGGGGAATTTCCGGGGTCGTAAGTTGTGGCGCAGGGTTGCAGGCTACGGGACAACCGCCGGTACAACCCTTTAGTTTTCTTGGCGTTGCCGGTAATGGCGATTTCAACTGGACCGAACTTGCCATCATTGATCCGCAACTTGAGCAAGCCGGGTTTGTGCATCATTTTCTTGATTTTTCCGGCAAACATGAATGGCCACCCAGTGAAATTTTGACCCAAATAATGGATTGGATACAGTTCGATGCCATGCGCAAGGGCAAAATACCGATTAACAGGAATGCGATCAACCGGTTCATTGATCAAAACGACAGTATTGCCAATCTGCCTTATGTTGCAGAAAATCCTTATGAACAGTGGAAAGTATATGTGAAAATGAAACATTATCTGCAAGGATTAACTGATGTTTCGGCGCTGGAAGGAATGCTTGTCCGGCTCGAAAAAGATCCTGTTTTAAAGCAAAAGCAGCAGGAAATTCAGGAACAGATAAAACTCGAACAAAATCGGAGAGAACATTACGCTTCAATGCTCCCTGCTCCCGATCCGGAATTCTGGAAAACCGAATCAATAAAGCTCCGGACCTTGTCTCAAAATATGCAAGAAAATAATAATGCGCAGGTTTACAGCAGATTGCTCGGATTTTTGAGTTTATCATCGTATATGTATTGCAACAACGCGCTGAAACAAAACAACCTTGAATCAGCCGGCAAATATGTTGAAATATACGGCCAGGTCGATCCGGGGAACCCTGAGCATCAATATCTCGCAGCGATAATCGCAGCCAGGAAGCAGAACAAGCATGCTGTTATCAAGGCACTTACTTCAGCCCTAGAACTGGGTTTTAAAGACAAAGCCCGCTTGATGGCTGATCCTGAGTTTGCAGATTACCATGGTAAGAGTGAATTTGAGGCTATTCTGCGACAGTTATAAGATGGTTCAACAGTTAGATTTCAAGATTTTGAAGCGAACAAGTTGCTTATCGAACACCCATCTAATCGCCTCTCTTAATAATACCGTGAAAATCAGTTGTATTTGCTGATAATTAATGAGTTAAATGTACTTTGGTCGAATACCCTCACAACTCTTTTGTTTTTCCGTTGCCTCTAAATTCTTTGTAATTTCGTTCAAAATTCATCCCTAAACTCATGAAAAAATTTCTCATTATAATCGCCCTTCTTGCCACACTATCGGCGCAGGCAGCTTTTACTGACTGGTTTCTCGATAAAACGCTTCGGGTTGATTACTTTCATTCAGGCGACCGCAACACTGAATATTACTCTATTGATCAGCTACGCATGGAACCATACTGGGGCGGTTCGAAAACTCTTCTTATCGATACCACGCAATATGGCGCCTATTATGTAAAAGCCTATGATAAAAAGACCGGACAGCTTATCTATAGTCATGGCTATTGCGCACTTTTCGACGAGTGGAGATTTACTGATGAAGCCCTGAAAACACAGCGAACATTTACCGAAACATTTACTATGCCTTTTCCAAAGCAGGAAACCATTCTCGACTTTTACAGCCGCAACGATCAGGGTGCATATGAAAAGAAATTCAGTTACCCGGTTGACCCTAATAGCGCATACATTCACCAGGAGCTGCAACAGCAATATCCTGTTTATGAGACGCTTAACAATGGCGATCCGTCAGTAAAAGTTGACATTGTTATTATTCCCGAAGGTTATACTGCTGCCGAAATGGATCGCTTTAAAGCCGATTGCGACAAATTTGCGAACGAACTTTTTACCTTCATGCCATACACCATTAACCGCGATAAGTTTAATATCCGCGCAGTGCTGGCGCCATCGGATGAAAGCGGCACCGACATACCTGAAGAAAATGTATGGAAAAGGACCTTGCTTAATTCAAATTTTTACACCTTCGCTTCGGAGCGCTACCTCATGACGCCCGACCATCGGAGTGTGAGAAACGTGGCGGCCAATGCTCCGTACGACCAGATATACATTCTGGTTAACAGTACAAAATACGGCGGTGGGGCTATTTACAATTTTTACAGTGTATCGGTCAACAGCAACGCATCCGCTGCAAAGATATTCGTTCACGAATTCGGGCACGGTTTTGCCGGTCTCGCCGATGAATACGACGATGGTTCAACCTCATTCAACGACATGTATCCACTGGCTACCGAACCCTGGGAGCCTAATATCACCACACTGGTTGATTTCGGGAGCAAATGGAAGAATTTGCTGCCTGCCGAAACGCCAGTCCCCACCCCTCTGCAGGGAGCAGCTCCACTTAAAATTGGCGTTTACGAAGGAGCCGGCTATGTGACCAAAGGCATATACCGTCCTGTTCCCGACTGCCTTATGCGTTCGTTTAAAGGTAACGAATTCTGCCCGGTTTGCAGCAAAGCTATCCAGGACATGATTGACCGGTTCACCCGTTAATTATAGCATTTCTAAATAATACAAAATACTCCGTGAAACCCTTACAAAAAATAGGGCTTTTACTAATTTTGCCATTGATATATCGAATACAACGATATTTTCCCGTATAAAAGCGATAACAATCTAAAAATCTGACAGTCATGGCCATTACAA
Organism: Bacteroidota bacterium; assembly: GCA_022711175.1. Classification (GTDB taxonomy): domain Bacteria; phylum Bacteroidota; class Bacteroidia; order Bacteroidales; family UBA4417; genus UBA4417. The sequence continues at coordinate 72,008 of JAKLFM010000003.1, forward strand.
AGCTGGAACAACTATTTGAATTACTTAAAAGCAAATCTCGCAAACGCCTTGTAGCTGCTTTTGCAAACGACGCTCATACCATTGAAGCCGTATATGCTGCTGTGGAAAAGGGTATAATTGATGCAACCCTTACCGGCGATGAAGCTAATATCCGCAAGATATGCCAGGAACATGGTATGGATGCTGCCAAATTTGAGATTGTAAATGAGCCAAACGAACTGAAAGCTGCAGCGCTTGCCGTTCAGCTAATCAACGACGGTAAAGCCGCCCTGCTCATGAAAGGCTCACTGAGTACCGACAAATACATGCGTGCCATTCTCAATAAAGAAAAAGGTCTTTGTAACGAAGGCGCCGTGCTGAGCCATGTCACCATCATGGAAATCCCGGGTTTCCCGAGGTTACTTACACTTGCCGACGTAGCCATCATTCCGGCTCCCGATCTCAAGCAAAAGATCAAAATGATCGATTACATCGTGAAAACGGCCAAAGCCATTGGCGTTGAAAAACCCAAAGTAGCATGTATTGCAGCCACCGAGCAGATGTTGCCGGCTATGCAGGCTTGTGTTGATGGCGCTATACTCGCCAAAATGAGTGACCGCGGTCAAATATCAGGGTGCATTGTTGACGGCCCTCTCAGCCTCGATTGTGCCATCGACCAGGAATCGGTTGATATTAAGAAAGTTGCCGGACCGGTTGCCGCCAATGCCGATTGCCTCCTGTTCCCGAATATTGAGTCAGGAAATGTGTTTTTTAAAGCCGGCACCAAGCTCTCAGGTGGCGAACTGGCTGCTTATGTTGCAGGCGCCCGCGTTCCATGTGTGCTCACTTCGCGCGGCGACAGTGCTCTTACCAAAACATATTCCATCGCTCTGGCAGCACTCATGGCTTAATACCCTCACCACCTCATGGACGATTTTCGAATTCTTGCTATAAACCCGGGATCCACATCCACCAAAATCGCTGTGTTTCACAACGCCAACCCGGTATTTGTCAAGAATATCACCCATACAACCGAAGAACTCGCAGCATTTGAGCATATTGCCGACCAGTTTTCGTTCAGGAAAGAGATCATTTATAAAGAACTTCTGAATGCTGAAGCGGAACTTGATCTGATACGTGCCATTGTCGGCCGCGGCGGAATGCTGAAACCTATTCCTTCGGGTGTTTACGAGGTAAATGAAGCCATGCGGAACGACCTCCTCTATCACCCGATAAAAGAACATGCCAGCAACCTCGGAGGACTGATCGCCGATGAAATCGCCCGATCGTTGCCTGATGCCAAAGCCTTTATTGCCGATCCTGTTGTAGTGGATGAACTTGATGAAATCGCCAGGGTTTCAGGGCATCCTGATTTCAAAAGAATCTCCATTTTCCACGCCCTCAATCAAAAATCAATTGCCCGTCAGCATGCAAAAAGTATCGTAAAGCGCTATGAAGACCTGAACCTTATCGTAGTTCATATGGGTGGAGGTGTAACCGTTGGCGCTCATGAAAAAGGACGCGTAATTGATGTAAACCAGGGACTTGACGGAGAGGGCCCGTTTTCGCCCGAACGAAGCGGCACACTGCCTGTTGGCGACCTTGTGAGATATTGCTTCAACAGTAACAAAACAGAGAAAGAGATAATAAAAATGGTTGTTGGCAATGGTGGCATTGTTGCTCACCTTGGTACCAACAGCATGTATGATGCCGAACAAAGAGCTTTGAACGGCGATGCAAAGGCAAAATTCATTCTCGAAGCCTTTGCTTACCAGGTCGCCAAAGCAATAGGCTCCATGGTTCCGGTACTCAAAGGGCAGGTCGATGCCATACTGCTTACAGGAGGCGTTGCACACAGCAAATGGATCACAAACCTCATCATCGAACGTGTTTATCGTTTCGCCCCGGTGTATATTTATCCGGGCGAGGACGAAATGCGGGCTCTTGCCCTCAATGGACTGATGGTACTGAAAGGCGAAATTGAGCCAAAAGTTTACCTTTAATCCCGACAGTTTAAAGGTTCAGAGCCTTTGTCTTAACAAATGAAATACCTGCGGTTAAGCGGAAAACAGTAAATTCGTCAAATCCGCTTTGGTAATCTCAGGCTCTTTATTCCGCTATTTTATCATCCGCAGGTAAATCACCTCTTTCTCCGTAAGGAAACGCCAGTGTCCGCGCGGGAGGTCTTTTTTGGTGAGCCCGGCAAAAATCACACGGTCGAGTTTCACTACATCGTAACCCAGTGACTCAAATATGCGGCGTACAATGCGATTACGTCCGGAGTGCAGTTCAACACCAAGTTCGCGTTTACTGCCGCTGCCTTCGGCATAGGCGATCTCATCAACCTGTGCCATTCCGTCTTCGAGTTCCACCCCTTCGGCAATAGTAAGCATGTCGGCTTTAGTAAGCGGTTTATCGAGTTCTACATGATACACCTTGCGAACATCGTGTTTTGGATGTGTGAGCTTCTTGGCCAATTCGCCGTCGTTAGTAAGCAGAAGCAGGCCTGATGTATTGCGATCGAGGCGGCCAACAGGATAAATGCGCTCCTTACAGGCGTTTTCAACCAGAGCCATCACCGTTTTACGGTCAAACGGATCGTCAACCGTGGTGATATAGCCTTTGGGCTTGTTAAGCAGCACATATACGAGCTTTTCGCTGCGGATGGGCTGATCTTCGTATTGAACTTTATCGCCGGGATTAACCTTATATCCCAGTTCTGTAATCACAATACCGTTCACTTTGATAACTCCAGCTTGTATGAGTTCATCGGCTTCGCGGCGTGAACAGATACCTGCATTGGCAATGAACTTGTTTAGTCGGGTAAGCCCGCCTGCTGACGGTTTTCGTGTATTCCTCGGTTGCGAAGGATTCTCCTTTTTGTCAAAAGGCTTTTTATAATATCCCGGTTTTTGTGAGTGTTCGCCGCGCTCCCTGCGGAATGGTTTTTCTTCTGAATGCTCGCTGTCTCTCTTCCTGTATGTTTTTGGCTTCGATTCCGAATCGAACGGTCGTTCGCTGCGCTCCCTGCGGAAAGGTTTTTCGTCGGGACGATCGCTGTCTCTTTTTCTGTATGCTTTTGGCTTCGATTCCGGATCGTAAGGACGTTCGCTGCGCTCCCTGCGGAAAGGTTTTTCGTCGGGACGATCATTGTCTCTCTTCCTGTATGTTTTTGGCTTCGATTCCGGATCGTAAGGGCGTTCGCTGCGCTCCCTGCGGAAAGGTTTTTCGTCGGGACGATCAATGTCTCTCTTCCTGTATGCTTTTGGTTTCGATTCCGAATCGTAAGGACGTTCGCTGCGCTCCCTGCGGAAAGGTTTTTCGCCGGTACCGTCATCTGATGTTTTTCGGAATGGCTTGGTTGGCCGTCCCGGTATACTTCCTTTTTTACTGAAAGGTTTCGATTCACGACCTTCTTCAGGGCTTTGGTCATCAAATTTCCTGCGCGGAGCACGTCCTCCGCCGTGTTCTCGCTTTTTGCCCGGCGCCTTGTCGGGACGGTTGCTGCCTCTGCTGTTTGTGTTCCGCATGAATGTTGAATTTCGGCAAAGGTACGAAGTTATATGGTGCAGAATAATAACCCGTTCGTTTCATGTAAGTTGCATTTGCCGGGTTGTGTATGAAAAGATCACAGCCGTGGTGTGAAAGCGTCAACAATATGATTGAGCCTAACCTTTCCATGATCCAGCAAGATACCTATTACATCGAACCGCGTTTCGCCCCTGAAATCAGTTGCAAAAATGTAAGCTTCAGCCGCCCTCACCAGCGATTTTTGCTTAGCCGGAGTTACGGCGGTTTCCGGTTCACCGAAATATTCTGAAGTACGGGTTTTAACTTCCACAATTACAAGCCATTCGCCGTCGCGGGTAATGATGTCAATTTCATCACGGCCATTTCGCCAGTTGCGCGCCAATATCGGGCACCCAATACTCTCAATATGTTTGGCAGCAAGGTCTTCACCAAGTTTTCCAAGTTCATTGTGCTGAGCCATAATTTATCAGTGTGGTTTCAAAATAAGAGAATATAACAAATATATCAGTAGGAAAAACACCAGGAATAGCAGGGCGGGCTTCAACATCCGGAAAATACTACGGCCGGTAAAATCAGGTTTTTTTGCTTTGGAAAACGACAGTGAAACAATATCAGCCTGCACATTCAGCGTGACATTACGTCCCATGATGAGCGCCATATTTTTGTCAATATGCCCGGCAGGTAATCCAAAACAAACAGGGAAGTTGTAACCGGCAACAGCTTCGGAAATAATTTCTTCGGCTTGCTTACCGAAAGGAATGCTATTATCGTTCATTTTTGTCGTTCCGCCAATCACCAAACCGGCCAGATTTGCAAGTTTACCTGCCCTTTTCAGGGTCATCATCATGCGGTCAACATGATAAAGGTATTCGTCGAGATCTTCAATAAATAATATCTTCCCGTCATAATTTACTTCCGATGAAGTTCCGTTCAGGGCGTAGAGGATTGAAAGATTCCCTCCGGCAAGTTCGCCTTCGGCTTTGCCGGTTCGGTTCAACGACACAGAGGGCATTGTAAATTCAGGAATTGCTCCCCACAGCACATCATGCAGAGAGCGAACAGCTTCGTTTTCCGAACCATCGGCCGGAAAATTGATTAGCATGGTGGCGTGAAGCGTTTCAATTCCGAAGTTGCTTTGCACATGCGAAAGAAGAACTGTTGCATCGCTGTAGCCTATAATCCATTTAGGCTTGCGGGCAAACTTTTCGAAATCAAGGTTATCAATAATCCTGACAGTACCATAACCGCCTCGTGCACAAATAATTGCACTTACCTCGTCCCTGTCGAGCATCATCTGCAGGTCAGCCGTTCGTTCCTCATCCGTACCAGAGTATTGATTGAATGATCCGAACAGGTGCGGCCCTGTGATCACCTTTAATCCCCAGCCTGCAAGGATTTTAATAGCCGGATCCATTTCGGCCGTTGAAACTTTGCGTCCCGGGGCAACTATGGCAATGGTGTCGCCGGGTTTCAGGTAAGGCGGAGTAATCATCAGGTTGCTATTTCCCTGTAAAATTAATGAAATCGAATTAAAATGAGGAGCGGGGAGTGCCGTCAATTTCACTCTTTCAGATAATCAGTATCTTTGCACCTCTTTTCTTGATTTATCCATTGTTCATGAGCGATCAGTCAAATTTTAAGCGGTACACCGTCACTTCGGCACTCCCCTATGCCAACGGGCCTATCCATATCGGCCATCTTGCCGGAGTTTATGTGCCTGCCGATATTTATGTGCGTTATCTGCGGTCGAAAGGCGAGGATGTCCTGTTCATTGGCGGCAGCGACGAACATGGCGTTCCCATCACCATACGTGCCCGCAAGGAAGGTTTGGCGTCGCAACAGGTAGTTGACAAGTACCACGAAATGATCAAAAAGTCGTTCGAAGAACTAGGTATTTCGTTTGATGTTTACAGCCGCACTTCGGCACCTATACACCACGAAACGGCTTCCGCTTTTTTCCGCAAGCTTTATGAACAAGGAGAATTTATCGAAAAATACAGCGACCAGTATTTTGACGAAGAAGCAAAGCATTTCCTTGCCGACCGCTACATCACAGGAACCTGCCCCAAATGCGGTTTCGAAAAGGCATATGGCGACCAGTGCGAAAGCTGTGGTTCATCATTAAGCCCTACCGAACTCATCAATCCGAAATCAGCCCTTAGCGGCAATACTCCGGTGCTGAAAGAAACAAAACATTGGTTCCTTCCGCTCGACAAACATGAAGGATGGTTGCGCGAATGGATACTTGAATCGCACAAAGATGACTGGAAAACAAACGTTTACGGTCAGTGCAAATCGTGGCTCGACGGAGGACTGCAACCCCGTGCCGTTACCCGCGACCTCGACTGGGGCGTGAAAGTGCCTGTTGAAGGTGCTGAGGACAAAGTGCTGTATGTGTGGTTTGACGCACCCATTGGCTACATTTCAGCTTCGCGCGAATGGTCGCTGAAAACCGGGAAAGACTGGGAACCTTACTGGAAATCGGCCGACAGCAAGCTTGTGCATTTCATCGGCAAGGATAACATTGTTTTTCACTGCATCATCTTCCCGGCCATGCTGAAAGCCGAGGGAACCTACATACTGCCCGACAATGTTCCGGCCAATGAATTCCTCAACCTTGAAAACGATAAAATATCCACTTCACGAAACTGGGCTGTCTGGCTTCATGAATACCTCGAAGAGCTGCCCGGCAAGCAGGATGTGTTGCGTTATGTGCTGGCAGCCAATGCTCCCGAAACAAAGGATAACGACTTCACATGGAAGGATTTTCAGCTTAAAAACAACAGCGAATTACTGGCCATCTTCGGCAACTTTGTAAACCGCACCATGGTGCTTACCCATAAGTATTTTGAAGGAAAAGTGCCGGCCGTTGGTGAAATGGATGATTATGACAAGCAGGTGATTGCAGAGATCGGCCGATACCCGGGAAGCATCGCGCTGAGTATCGAAAATTACCGTTTTCGTGAAGCGCTTGGTGAACTGATGAACCTGGCACGGCTCGGCAACAAGTACCTTACCGATACCGAACCCTGGAAAAACTTCCCTGCAAATCCGGCAAGGGTAGCCACCAACCTGAATATTGCACTGCAAATTTGTGCCAACCTGACGGTGCTTTGTGAACCTTTTCTGCCATTCACAGCTACAAAATTGGCCAATATGTTGAATATTAAACAATTCAAGTGGGGTGAAGCCGGCAATGCAAACCTTCTGGCTGCCGGACATTTGTTGAATGCACCTGCTTTATTGTTCGAAAAAATTGAGGATACTGTTATTGAAGCGCAGGTTAAAAAACTGCTCGACACCAAAAAAGCGAATGAAGCATCGCAGTGGAAGCCAATGCCCCAAAAACCGACGATCACTTTCGACGACTTTACAAAACTTGACCTGCGCATCGGGACAATTGTTGCCGCCGAAAAAGTAGCCAAAGCCGATAAACTGCTCAGGCTCACTGTTGATACAGGGCTGGACAGCCGTACTGTAGTATCCGGCATCGCTGCCCATTATTCTGCTGAAGACATTATCGGCCGCAAGGTTACCATTCTCATCAACCTGGCGCCACGCAGCCTTAAAGGCATTGAATCGCAGGGGATGATACTGATGGCCGAAAACAGTGAAGGAAAGCTTTGTTTTGTTGAGCCATCGGAGCCTTTTGGCAGCGGTAGCGAGATTCGTTAATCATCAGAAAAATTGTATTTTTGCACCCCTGGAAACAGTAAATGGCCCTATAGTTCAACGGATAGAACGGAAGTTTCCTAAACTTTAAATTCAGGTTCGATTCCTGGTGGGGCTACAAAATCCTAAAGCCTTGTAAGCAAAAGACTTACAAGGCTTTTTCTTTAATTATCGCATTGTTGCGCTGGAGTATTTTGATTAAATCGCAGCAGTTCATTATCTTTGGTATAGCATTTGTAAATTATAAACAGCTTATAACAAAATCATTATGAAAAAACTTTTTACTCTTTTGGCCGTTATCGGGCTTGCCAACGTTTTGAAAGCTCAGGTTGCTGACGGCACTGCTGTTTTTAACCGCGTTGAACAACCGGCGGTTATCGCCGAATTTAATTACTCGCCGGCAGTTGTCGAAGCAGTACTTATGGATGATATGAAATCCCGTGGCTTTGGCAAAGGCAGCGTTACCAAAGGTTACCACAAATTTGAAGGCATAATGTTTCCATACTTAAGCTCCGACAAAATTGATTTTTACTTTAAAGTGAGTGAAAAAAACAAGGAAAAGGGTAAGAGCATGGTGTCGGCGCTGGTAAGCAAAGGCGGTGAAATGTTTGTTTCAAGTGCTTATGACCCCGCCATCATGGATTCGACAAAGGCTTACCTGATGGGCTTTACAGAAGCATTTGATCAGAAAAAACTGGATTTTGATATCGAAGACCAGCGGCAGGTGTTAGCTAAAGCCGAAAAGAAATATGAAAACCTTGTGGGTGACGGCGAATCAATGGTGACCAAACTTAAGAACCTGGAGTCTGATATTGAGAAAAACAAACAGGAACAAGCGAAACAAAAAGATCTGCTCGATAAGGAAAAGCAGCTTCTGGAAACACTAAAAAGTCAGAAGAAGTAGAAAAGTTCAAAGTTTTGTGTTCCAGGTTCTTATAGAGCCAATAAACGCTCTCAGCGGGAACTTTCAAGCTCTCAAACTCATTTCGCTGCTTCCTCCAGCACCACCGAAACCTTTCCCTCAAAAGCCAGTGGTGCAAGCACATAACCTTTCGTCAGCACAGGCTGCTGCACTTCGAGTTTACTGAGTTTCCCATTGAGGAAAAAGCCTTCACCGAGGCTGTAATGGCTTATGTTTTCCTGCACAAGGTTGTAAGCGCTGCGGATGTCGGCGCCTATGGGATAAACCATCTTTTTCTGCATTATTTTTTCAATTCCACCATTGTATAACCAGTTAGCCGTTTTGAGCAGGAAACTCTGCGTGTCGATATGAAAAGCCAGGCTTTGAAGTACAATGGCCGAGTCGGAAGCCCTGAATGCAGGTATTCCTTCGAAGTATAGTTTCCCTTTAATGCTGCCTGTTACCGCAGTTTCAATAATCATGTTTTCGTTGCTTCCATAAACAGTTATACCGGTGATGGTTATGCTCTTCCTGCCAAAAGTGTAGGTTGTATTGAGCATCATAGCTTTCGAAACGGAGTCTATATAATCGAAAGGAGTATATGACATCAGGTTCACAATGAAATTGTCTGTCAGCTTTTTATCGGGTGTGATGTTAGGAATCCGCGGATTTATTTTATAGGCGGGTTCCTTACCTGCATAACACTCAGCAATTCCCTGTATGGCTGATGTTTGCCTTACTATGCCGTTAATCACGGTGATGGGTGAAGCAAAAACAGCCTGTGGTGAGATTTTGAGCCACAGTTTGTATTCTTCATCAAGAAGCATTGGCTTTTGCACCTCCTCCCATGCCTGTTGCGCTGTTGTTTTCAGGTCGAGGCTCGATACCAGTCCCTCGTCAATGGCCTCGTTAATGGTTGCCATATTGTTTTTTATAATGAGGTCGGCAATAAAAGTGATGGGAAGGTTTACCGGCCCGATTTTTAACACAGGGCTGCTGAGCCATTCATACCCGTCGGAGACTGTTTGGGTTACCAGGGTCCAGTCTTTGTTGATGGCCACTGCTGTTTTGAATTTCAGGGCGATTTCGGCATTTACTTCACGATAATCCGACAGGCTGATACCGAATTTCTCGATTTTCCATCCAGCTTTTATCCAAAGTTTAAGCGGAACACGATAAACAAACTGACCTTTTTCGAATCCGAGTCTGATGTTCTCCTTTTTCCATGCCTTGATCGCAAGGTTATCATCGGCAAGTATGGAATCCTCGTAAATGATACCCGTTAGTTGTTTGTTCAGCAGGTTCTCAAGGCTTGCAAGCCGCATCTCCACGGGAATATTGATGAGCGACGGCTTTGCCTGCGGTATTGAATCGTGGTACGATTCGGCCGGTCCGACCGGCAAGGTGGTGCGGCACGATGCCAGAAATCCAAAGGCTAAAAGGCAAAAAACGTATTGTGTTATGCGCTTTAATAAAGATTTTCTGTTACTTCTGAACATTTTATTTTGGTTTAGAAGGTGTTTTGAGGAAGAATGAAGCATTCTTTTTACGTTCGCCTGATAACTGGTGCTGTTGTCAAAAACGGATAAGCTTATGTATCTTCTTGTTTTTCAGGTGGCTGCGAATGATTTGCTGGGTGTCGCGGTTATCGGTATAAGGCCTGATACATTCACGGATAGAGGTTAAATCGTTTCCGGCATATTCCGGATCGAACCAGCCGAAACCTATATAACGCCCGTTTTCGACCAGTATTGCTGATTTTTCGTCGTCGCTGCGTCCACGATCAATGATGAGCATGTTTTCACCGGGCAGTTTCATTGAGCCAAGGGCCGCTGCCACACGAAGGTTGTATTCGTTGGGAGCTTCTTCGCCAATACAGGCGCCTTTACATTGCCCTACAGAGTAATGAAAACAGCTCCCCTGGTTGTGATAGAGTCCGCATAGTTTCTGGCAAAGAGAATAACGGCGGCAAAGGTTTGACATAAATGCTGATGCCTCTTCGTACGACGTGAAAACATAATGAGGTTCGCCTGATGAGGTGAGCTTGCCTATTTGCAGGTTTTTATAGCCACCCTGGCTGGTGAATGATTGAATTCCATATTTGTATAATGTGCGTCGCTGTGCCCTGTTAAAAGGCGGCATATGGCTTTTTATCTCATCCGATTCGAGCAATAAAGCGATAAGTTCGCTCCCTGTTTCCTCGTATGAGATTGAAGCAATGCCGGCACGTAGTTCAAGAGCTCTGGAACCATTGGTATTACTGATGTGCGACAGTATCCTAGCCCGCAAATCGCGGCTCTTGCCGATGTACAAAATGCTGCCTTTTTCATCATGAAAGTAGTAAACACCGGCTGTTGACGGCAGGGAGGAAAATATGTCCTTGTTGAGCGCCGGATGCAGTCCGTCGAGCGGCACACCATGGAGTGAAGGATCGATATTCAGGAGCCGCCGTAATACCTCAACAGTAGCCCTGGCATCGCCGGCAGCTCGGTGGCGGTCTTCAATCTGAATGCCAAGACTGTTGCATAGATTGCCAAGGCTGTACGACCTGAAGCCGGGCATTAGCTTTCGTGCCAGCTTCACGGTGCAGAGCACCGGACGCTTGTAATTATAGCCCAGCTGCTTAAATTCATGCTTCACAAAACCGTAGTCGAACAAAACGTTATGGCCTACAAATATGCAGTCTTCGGTAGCCTCAATAATGTTTCGGGCAACTTCGTAAAACTTGGGAGCGTCTTTCACCGTTTCGTCCGAAATACCGGTAAGCCTTGTGATGAAAGGGGGAATTGCCTTTTCGGGATTGATGAGTGTAACGTACTCGCCGGTGATCTTTTCACCATCGAAAAGGAAGATAGCTATTTCGGTGATTTTTTCATGAAGGGCACTACCCCCTGTGGTTTCGATGTCAATTACAGCGTACAAGTGGCGTATAGGTGAGGGTTAAGTGAGGTTGGTGAGATAACCGCCCTGCAGAGGCTTATTTTAGTTCGAAGCTGCCCTGGCCTATGGCATAGTCATCGGTAAATACATCCACCATATAACGCCCTTTTGGCAGCTCGCCCATGCTGGAGGGCTTCTCAAAATAGGTACAGATGTCCATGGCTTCGCCGCTGTAACTTACTGATTCCATGGCCGAGAACTGAAGTGTTTCGCCCTGGTAGCTCCAGGTGTAATTAGCGCCACGCGTAAGAATGGCATTGTCGCCCGGGCGTGCAATGCGCACAAAGAAACGGCGATACGAAGTTGGCACAAGCTGGTTCTCGCTTACCGTAAAGCAAACTTTTATCTTATCGGCGCGGGCAGCTTTGTCAGTTATTTTTTCCTTGCTGATGTCGCCGGCTTTGTATGCGGTGCATCGCACATTGTATGCCTTGAGGACGGCAGCACTATTGATTTTTTTATTCAATTCTTCCTTTTCTTTCGACAAGTCGGCGGTTTTAACCTGTTCGTGCTGATAGCTTATTTTTATTTGCTCGTTTTCGGCTTTCAGTTCACGGTTTACGGTATAGAGCGAGTCGATTTGTTTTTCGTAGCCGCGGGTAACAAGCCGCAATTGCTCAAGTTTGTTCTTTACCTGTGCAAGCTCGTATTTCGTCCCGAGTAGCTTTTTTATTTCAAGCGATTTAGCCATGATGATGCTATCCTTCTCCGAAAGCGAATCGCTCAGGGTTCCATAGGTAGCCTTCACCCGTTCGTGTTCGGCTACCAGCGAATCGAGTTCACCCTGCAGGGCAATTTTCTGTTCATCACCGGTTTGTGTTAATGATGTCAGCTGTTTTCTTTGGTTCAATAAAAGAAAACCCAAAACCAGAATAATGGCTCCCATTACTCCGATGGTAATCTTATAACCGATGTTGCCTGATGATGTTTCGCTCATGATCGTCTGAATTAAAACTGAAATTACACAAAAATAAGAAAATATTCAGGGTTTGGCGAAAAAGCAACTGACCGACCTTTATTAACTGTAAGGTGGTAGGATTGTTGTCCTTTCACTTTACCTGCAGCATTTCGGATTTGTCCAATTAATTTCTTGATAATGAGAGTTTATGGTCATGTTTGTTTATTTAACCTTTTCAGGTACACCTCCGCCAAATCAATATCACCCGGTAAAGTGATTTTGATGTTCGATGATTCCCCGTCAACCAGGTGCACCTGCTGAGAGAGTGCCTCTACCACTGAGGCATCGTCGGTAAATGTTTGCCGGTATAGCTGCTGATATGCCCTGAGCAGCAATGATATATCAAATACTTCAGGGGTTTGGGTAATGCGCAGTGTGGTGCGGTCAAGCAGTTTTACAATGCCGTTTTCAATACTACGGACGGTTTCGTTTACCGAAATGCAGGGAATGGCCGTGTTATTTACTGACGCTTCCGCAAAAGTCCGTTTCACCAGGTCAATCGAAGCCAATGGCCTTGCTGCATCGTGCACAGCTACCAGTCCGCTTCCCGAAACCAGAGCCAGCGCATTTTTCACCGAATGAAACCGGGTTTCGCCCCCCGGAACCAGTTGGTGTGGAATTGTGAAATGTGATTCGGCGCATAATTCCGTCCACATTCCGGTGTAAACCGGATGCATGGCAACGATAATGATTATCTGCGGGTCGTAGCTGTAAAATGTTTCGATGGAATGCATTAAAAGCGGCTTGCCATCGAGCATCAGAAACTGTTTAGGGATGTCGCTTCCCAGCCTGCTGCCGGTTCCTCCGGCGACTATGACAGCGAATTTCTTCATGATTATTTGATTTGAATGGCAAGTCCACCTTCCGAAGTTTCCTTGTAAATATCAGGCAGGTCGTGTCCTGTTTGTTTCATGGCCAATAAGGTTTTGTCGAAACTCACACGGTGCTGCCCATCGGAAAGAATTGCATAGGCTGAAGCATCCATAGCCCTGCCGGCACCAATGGCGTTGCGTTCGATACAGGGTATCTGCACCAAACCGGCCACCGGATCGCAGGTAAGCCCGAGGTGATGTTCCAGTCCCATTTCGGCGGCGTATTCCACCTGTGAAGGGGTTCCGCCAAACAACTGGGCGGCAGCGCCGGCAGCCATGGAACATGCCGTCCCGACCTCGCCCTGGCATCCTACCTGGGCGCCTGATATGGAAGCATTTTCCTTTACCAGGTTCCCGATAAGGCCTGCCGTAGCAAGCGCACGCAAAATCCTTGCATCGGAATAGGAATAGGTGTTTTGAATGTGATATAAAACCGCGGGCACCACACCGCACGACCCGCAGGTGGGCGCTGTGACAATCATGCCGCCCCCGGCATTCTCTTCCGAAACGGCAAGAGCATATGCAAACACCAATGCCCTGCGTTGCAGCGAACCGGCGGTGCTTTTGGCTTTGATGTAATATGAAGATGCTTTGCGAGGCAGGTGCAGAATCCCCGGCAATACTCCTTCGTGCTCAATGCCCCGGGCAATGGATTCTTTCATGGTTTTCCAGGTTTCGGCAAGGAATTCCCATATCTGTTCGCCTTCGTGTATCTCAACATATTCCCATAGTGTGCGGCCGTTTTGCTGGCACCATTTGAGGATATCGGTCATTTTGGAATGAGGATAAACCGCAACTTTCTGGTTTTTGGTCACATCGTCTTCAATATCTCCGCCACCAACGCTAAAAACCGTCCAGTCGTCAAGTCGATTTCCGTTATCGTCAAAGGCTTCGAATTTCATTCCGTTGGGGTGTTGAGGAAGAACCGTATCCTTTTCCCAGGAAATTTTTACCTTGTCTTCGGGGAAAGATTCGCGCAATACTTTATCGGTAAGATGTCCTTTGCCGGTAGCAGCAAGGCTTCCGTAAAGTGTGATATGTATGTGCGTGGCAGCGTCGTTTTTTGCCCTGAACTTCTCGGCTGCAAAGCGTGGCCCCATGGTGTGGCTGCTCGATGGGCCAAGACCAGTTTTATATATTTTTCGGATGGTTTCCATAATTTCTGTTCTAAAACAGTATAATAAACCAGTATTCTCTGAGAGTTAAAGAACCATCATGCAGAAAAAAAAGCTCCAATTATGGAGCTAAATTATAGTTTTTCGGTGTACTGACTATTATAATATCAGCATCGCATCTCCATAGCTGAAAAACCTGTATTTCTGCTGAACAGCTTCCTTGTAGGCTTTCATCAGGAAATCATACCCGGCATAAGCAGCCACCATCATCATCATGGGTGATTGGGGAAGGTGGAAATTGGTGACAAGGCTGTCGGCTATGCTGAAATCGTAGGGCGGAAAGATGAATTTGTTACTCCATCCGCGGAAAGGCTTCAGTAAGCCCGAAATAGTAACCGATGATTCAACGGCTTTCATCGTGGTTGTGCCAACAACGCAAACGTTTTTTCTTGCCTCTTTGGCTATGTTAACCACCCTTGCCGTTTCGTCTTCAATAATCACCTCTTCGGAGTCCATCTTGTATTTGGTAAGGTCTTCCACATCAATGGCACGGAAATTCCCTAACCCGGCATGCAGTGTAACTTCGGCAAACGAAACACCCTGCAATTCAAGGCGTTTCATCAGTTCACGGCTGAAATGCAGTCCTGCCGATGGTGCAGCAACGGCTCCTTCGTTTTTCGCATAAATGGTTTGATAACGCTCCTTGTCTTCGGGTTCAATTTCGCGTATCCGCTGCAATTCTTCAGGAATGGGTGTTTTACCCAGCGATTCGATGGTGCGCTTGAATTCATCGTACGACCCGTCGAAAAGAAAACGCAGTGTACGCCCCCGCGAAGTTGTGTTATCAATTACTTCGGCAACCAGCGAATCGTCATCACCAAAGTATAATTTGTTGCCGATACGTATTTTACGGGCAGGATCAACCAACACATCCCACAACCGGGCTTCACTATTGAGTTCTCGCAGGAGGAATACTGTGATTTTTGCCCCTGTTTTCTCTTTCTCGCCGGTAAGGAGAGCCGGAAATACCTTTGTATTATTGAGAATGAACACATCGCCGTCTTTGTAATACCCCAGGATATCGGTAAACATTTTGTGTTCAATCGTCTTTGTTTTACGGTCAATGACCATCAAACGCGATTCATCCCGGTTTTCGAGCGGCCTTTCGGCAATCAGATCACTCGGTAAATGGTATCGGAACTGCGAGAGTTTCATATAGAGTTTAAATTATTTTTAAAAAAGGTGTGCAAAGGTAATGAATTTTAAGCTGAAAATCAAGTGTTTTCATCATCTGACTTCGTTCATTTTAACGATTTTTAAGAAGTTGCACCATCTTCGTTTCAATAAATCAAAGAACCTTACTGATATGTTTGCTGATAAAAATCTCCGTATTTCACTGATAATTAGAACACATCTCAGCAGTTGCTCATGCAAGTCGGTTCTCCGACTCCATTGCTTTTTCTTATCTTTGCCCACTCATAAATATTGCTTATATGCTTCGTACACATACCTGTGGAGAATTGTCCAGTGCTTTTATAGGCCACACAGTAACCTTAACCGGATGGGTTCAGCGTTCGCGCGACCTTGGCGGGATGACTTTCATCGACCTGCGCGACCGTTATGGCATCACCCAACTGGTTTTTAATATGGAAACCCATTCGGCCTTGTGCGAACAGGCGCGTAAACTGGGGCGTGAGTATGTTATCGAAGCAACAGGATTGGTAGCCGAAAGGAGTAGTAAAAATCCGAAAATGGCAACTGGCGATATCGAGATCATTGTTGAAAAACTCGAAGTGCTCAACGAATCCAAAACGCCGCCATTTACCATTGAGGACAATACCGACGGCGGCGATGAACTGCGTATGAAGTACCGCTATCTCGATTTGAGGCGCCCTGCCGTGAAACGCAACATGGAACTGCGCCACCGTATGGCATTTCAAACTCGCAACTACATGGACAGCATCAACTTCATTGAAGTTGAAACGCCGGTTCTCATAAAGTCAACACCCGAAGGCGCCCGCGATTACGTTGTGCCTTCGCGCGTGAATCCGGGCGAATTTTACGCTCTCCCGCAGTCGCCGCAAACTTTTAAACAACTGCTCATGGTAGCAGGTTACGACCGCTATTTTCAGATCGTGAAATGCTTCCGCGACGAAGACCTGCGTGCCGACCGCCAGCCGGAATTCACGCAGATTGACTGCGAAATGTCGTTTGTAACGCAGGAAGACATTTTTAACACTTTCGAAGGCCTTGTGAGGCATTTGTTCCGAACAGTTAAAAATATTGAAATAGACCATCTTCCGCGCATGACATGGGCTGATGCCATGAAAAATTATGGCAGCGATAAACCCGATATCCGTTTCGGGATGACATTTGTTGAACTCACCCAACTGGTCAAGGGAAAAGATTTCAAGGTTTTTGATGATGCGGAACTCGTTGTCGGGATAAATGCTGCCGGTTGTGCCGAATATACCCGTAAGCAACTCGATGAGCTGACCGATTTTGTGAAAAAACCGCAAATTGGCGCCGGCGGGCTTATTTATGTGCGCTGTGCCGCCGATGGTTCGTTAAAATCGTCCGTTGATAAATTCTACTCTCCACAGGAACTGCAGAAATGGGCAGACGCCTTTGGCGCCAGGCCCGGCGACCTTATGCTGATACTGGCCGGCAAAGCCAATAAAACCCTTAAAGCACTCAGTGAATTGCGACTCGAAATGGGCACACGCCTCGGTTTTCGCAATCCCACCACCTTTGCCCCCCTTTGGGTTTACGATTTTCCGCTGCTTGAGTGGGACGAAGAAACACAGCGCTTTTATGCCATGCATCACCCTTTTACATCGCCCAAACCCGAAGACGTTCCCCTGCTTGATACCGACCCGGGAGCTGTACGTGCCAATGCTTACGATATGGTTATAAACGGCGTGGAAGTGGGCGGGGGCTCAATACGTATATACAACAAACCTATGCAGCATAAAATGTTGCAGTTGCTCGGGTTCAGTGAAGAAGATGCCCTGGCCCAGTTTGGCTTCCTGATGAATGCTTTTGAGTATGGCGCTCCCCCGCATGGCGGAATTGCTTTTGGTTTCGACCGTCTTTGTTCACTCTTTGGCGGCAGCGAATCCATCCGCGACTACATTGCCTTCCCCAAGAACAACAATGCCCGTGATGTTATGATTGATTCACCGGCACGTATTTCGGAGGAACAATTAAAGGAACTGAGTTTGAGGGTATCTATCTGAGAGAGTCGCTGGTTATTTCTCAATACATTTAATATCTTTTATGAGAGTTTTAACCTGTTTCTGCTATGAAAGGTAGATTTCTGATTACTATTCTGTTATTCGTTTCATTATCAGGCTTTAATCAAAATCTGCAACTTCATTACGATCTTGGAAAAGCCCGTAACGGCACGGACCGCGATCGTGGCTTTTTCACTTCAACGGTTGAAATGTTCCGCACCGATGGGTATGGAAGTACTTTTTTCTTTATCGACCTTGACTATAACGGCGATAAAGGTATTTCGCGCGGTTACATGGAAATGGCGCGAAACATTGGTTATGGCAAATTCCCGTTGCAGGCCAGAGTTGAGTACAATGGTGGATTATTGCTCAGCGATACTGCCAAAGGCGCTTCAATTCCCAATGCCTGGCTTTTTGGTGTTAATTATCCGGTAAAAATCGGTGCCGCTTCGCTGGGTACATATTTGGTTTACAAACACATAGCGCATAATATAAACGGGCCCGATTTCCAATGGACCATCAACTGGAATTATCCTATCCTGAAAGGAAAATTCACTTTCAATGGCTTTTTTGATATTTGGAGTACCGATAAAACCGGCAATGGTAAAAAGTTGGTGATACTCAGCGAACCACAGCTGTGGTACAATATAAAGCCCTATATATCAATAGGTTCGGAAGTTGAAGTGAGCCGGAATTTTTATTTCTGGATGTCGGGACTTCGGGCCTTTCCCACAGTAGCATTAAAAGCTACGTTCAGGAAATAGAATCAATACCAGCTACACCGGATTTTCAAATTCCATAAGTTCGATGGGAGCGCCGTTAGAAACGATCATGGCGACTTTTAGTCCGGGTGATGGTGAGTTTACTTCGCCCAACAGTTCTTTCCCGATGAGCGCCTGAATGAGGTCATCAACCACGAAGGCTACATGAGGAACTTTTTTCACGAGGTCGTGTATCTTACATTCAGGAGTAAACCGCATAAACTCAATGCCATACGGACTTTTGGTAAACCCGGACACATAAATGCCGAGATGCGGAATATACTCTTCGCCCGGAAAAGGTTCGGCCATCGGCACACCTATGTGATGGTATTTCCAGCCCCAATCTGCCGTAGCAAGCGGAAGATCATTGTTGTTTCTCGAATATTCCATGAATAAGCCTTGTAAATTTTTTGCAGCAGTGGACTGCTTTATTTAGCGAAAGAAATTCGCCGGAGGCTTGAATCCTAATCAGACAAACTTTATGAGTGCCCGATTTCAGAATCTTCGTCAAATGTTGACCACGAATAATTGTAAAGGCCGTCGAGCAGGCGTTTTTCTTTCTGCTCAGGTGTCAGGGCTTCATATTCCCGCTTTTCCTCGTCAATTTTTCGTTGTTTCTCGGCTTCAATGGCATGTATTTCAGCAAGATATGCATTTTCCATCCGCTTTTTCAGAAAATCGTGGGCTACCGATGGAAACAGTTCAAGTAAAAGTTCTTCTTTTTCACTTTTTGCCAGCTTTACACCTCCATATTCCTCATAAACAGGATTCTCCTGCTTCTTATAGTACCTGGGATCGTAAGGAGTTTCATCCTTTACCCCGGCAATTTTAAACCTGAATTCCGGATCAATGGCAACGGGTGTTTTTCCATAGCTGCCCTTCACCAGGTTGACAAACTGAATGGATTTTGTTGAATAGATAGGGTCGCCCTTTGATTCATCAATGGCACAGTTTACAGCCTGTACGCCAACGATCTGGCTTGTAGGAGTAACCAGCGGAGGACAGCCGGAAGCAACACGTACCAAAGGAATGAGTTCGAGAGCCCGCGGCAGAAGCTTTTCGAGTTTTAACTGTTTAAGTTGAGCCAGCATATTGCTGTACATTCCGCCGGGAACTTCAGCTTCGCGGATGATATCGTCGGCTTCGGGTAAACCGAACCAGCTTTCGATACGGTGGCATGTTTCGAGAAGATCGTCTTCCTTATCGGCTTTTGCATATGCAATGGCCAGCTCTACCATCTGATCAATATCATGCGGAAGTTTATCTTCCAGGAAGTTGAACTCACGCGGAAATGCCTTTGTAGCATCAAATTCGGCCAACTCATGCCTTATTTCGCGCAGTTCTTTGTCGATCAGCTGAACGGCCTGCTTGTTTACACCTGTTTCTATATTCATGCGATCGCAAAACAACTGGATAAGTTCGAAAGGCGGGGCTGCAGTACCGCCCGAAAAACTCATTACAGCCGTATCAACGATATCAGCGCCGTTAACAATGGCCATCAAAGTTGAAGCCAGTCCGAACCCGGGTGTGCAGTGCGTATGAAAATCGAGAGGAATCGAAAGGTTTTCTTTCAGCATCCGCACCAGTCGCCCGGTTTTTCCGGGAGTTGCCAGTCCAGCCATATCTTTGACCGAAATCATATCGGCACCCATTTTTTCGAGCTCCCTGGCTTTGTTAACGAAGTAGGCCTTTGTGAAAATATTGGCCGGCAGCATTTTAGCATGCAATAAAGCACGCAGGCGTTCTCGGGTTGAATATTTAGGGTCAACTGTATAAACAATGCAGCAATCGGCTATTCCGCCACTTTCCTTAACAAAACGAATGGTAGATTCCATGTTCGACACATCGTTGAGGGCATCAAAAATGCGCATGATGCTAACACCAGATTTGATGGCATTGCGGTTGAAACCTTCGATCACCGAATCAGGATAAGGATTATAGCCGAAAAGATTGCGCCCCCTTGAAAGTGCCGTAAGCAATGAATTATCACCAATAACCTCGTGAATTTTTTCCAAACGCCTCCACGGATCCTCATGCAGATAACGCATCACCGAATCGGGTACGGCTCCGCCCCATACTTCCATGGCATAAAAGCCTGCTTGTGCAAAAAACGGCAGCACTTTGTCGACCTGTTGCTGCGACATGCGGGTGGCAAAAAGCGACTGTTGTCCGTCGCGGAGAGTAACATCACGGATCAGAAGGCGTTTACCGGCCATAAATTTCTATTGTTCAACGGTTTAGCGAAAACGATTAGTTTTAAATATCAAAACAGGGAACCAGTCAACCTGTTAATCAGTTCACAATTAAATCTGTGAATTAATTCACAATGCAAAACTACTAATATTAAATGGATTCAAAGTATTAAACCAGGCTGAATATTTTTGAAAAAGCGTTTAATATTCAAACCTTCGGGCAGTTTTGTGAACTGGTTTTCTGTTTTGCCTGCTTTTAAAATATGTACCTTTATGACCTTCAACAACCATTACCGTTTTAACGACAAAAACCATGAAAAAGTTTATCCTTTTACCGGCACTCATCCTCCTTGCCGTATGGGTTAATACCGGATGCAAACAAAAACAGAACACAAACCAGGCGAACAACACCGACACCATCAGCGAAATGCAGAAAAAGGTAAATGAATACGCGGTTGTAAAGCTCACCACCGATATGAGCAAACTAACCGATAAAGAAAAACAAATGATTCCTGTTCTGCTGGAAATTTCGCAGATCATGGACGACCTGTACTGGATGGAAACACTTGGTAACAAATGGGCCTTTCTCGATACCATCAAAGATGCAGCAACCAAACAGTTTGCCATTATCAACTACGGCCCATGGGACCGGCTCGACGAAAACTTACCCTTTATTGCCGGCATAGGCAAGAAAGCCCCCGGCGCCAATTTTTACCCGGCCGATATGACCAAGGATGAATTTGAAAAATGGAACGATAAAAACAAAGCCAGCCAATATACCTTAGTGAAACGCGAAACCGACGGGAAACTTAAGAGCATATGGTTTCACGAAGCTTTTGAAGGAAAAATCAAACAGGCTTCGGAATTGTTGCTCAAAGCCGCAGCGCTGGCCGAAGACCCGGGCCTGAAGAAGTATCTTGAACTTCGTTCGAAAGCACTTCTCACCGATGATTATTTTGCCAGTGATATGGCCTGGATGGATATGAAAACCAACACCATAGACTTTGTTGTCGGGCCTATCGAAAATTATGAGGATGAATTGTTCGGATATAAAGCAGCCCACGAAGCCGCAATACTTGTAAAGGATAAGGAATGGAGCAAAAAGCTCGAAAAATATGCCGCCATGTTGCCGGCTTTACAAAAAGAACTGCCCTGTGACCCTAAATACAAACAGGAAGTTCCGGGCACCGATTCGGACCTGAATGCATATAACATTCTTTATTATGCTGGCCATACCAACTGCGGGGGCAAAACCATTGCCATTAACCTGCCCAACGACGAAAAAGTGCAGCTTGCCAAAGGCAGCCGCAGGCTTCAGCTTAAGAATGCCATGCAGGCCAAATTCGACAAAATACTGGTGCCAATAGCCGATGTTCTGATTGACCCGTCGCAAAGGGCAAATATCAAATTCGACGCCTTTTTCGGCAATGTGATGTTTCACGAAGTGGCTCACGGCCTCGGCATTAAAAACACCATCAACGGCAAAGGCAACATCCGCGAAGCGTTGAAAGAACAATATTCGGGCTGGGAAGAAGGAAAGGCTGACATCCTGGGCTTATACATGGTTACCAAACTCATCGAAAAAGGCGAATTACAGGGAATAACCGTTGAAGATGCTTTTGTAACCTATATGGCCGGGCTTATCCGATCGGTACGATTTGGAGCCGCCGAAGCCCATGGTAAAGCCAATATGATGTGTTTCAACTTTTTTGAGGACAAAGGCGCCTTTAAACTCAATCCTGATGGAACTTATAAGGTAGATATGGAGAAAACCCGCCAAGCCATGAACGAATGGAGCGCATTTATCCTTCAGATCGAAGGGGAAGGCGATTATCAGCAAGCGGTGGATTACATGGCAGCCAATGGCAAAGTCCGTGACGAACTGAAAACAGGCCTTGAGAAACTCAAAACCGCCAATATTCCGAAAGATGTGGTTTTTGAACAGGGCTTAGCCACCCTTGGACTATAAGGAAGAGAGCAATTTCCGCCCTGTGCTTTTAAGAAGCATGTAACTGTCGTGATACGAAATCGGCTCTTCGGAACCGGTTTCGGTAAATGACCACTCCACAAGATCACCCTCTTTCCAGCCGGGCTTCAAATCGCTGAGTGAGAATGAAAAAATGCTGAGATTCCTGTTGATTAAGTTGCAATCGAGCTCCTGCCCGTTTACGCTTATTTTTATTGCAGACGACTCAAGTGATTGATAATCTGCGGTGTAGTATGTCAGTTCTACAACAAAGACTGTTTCGGTATTGTAGGTCTCAAAATAAACTGACTTCAGCCGATTCCCGTTCCTCCCTTTAACCGAACCGGTAGTTGACCGCAGTATATTTTGCTCACCCGGGTAATTAATATTTCTATTTTCAATGTTTCTGTTTGCTGTCCGAACGTCAGCAGCATATTCCTTATGTGTGCCTTGCGACATTTCATCCCTTTTACAGGAATAAAAAATGCCGTTAACAACACCAACTGATGTTAATAATAATATGATCAGCAATTTTTTCATTGCCTTGAATAGTTTACGGGCGATTATTTAAAAATTCTCCCTTCCGAGCTAAGGACTGGATCTGTAAATGATTTTCAAAACACATGCCATCTTATGTAACAAGCTCACTAATAAGCTATTAACCTCAATTTGCAAATCAGTTGATCCTCTGATTTTGCTTTAAGCGGACAGCTATTTTGCTGCAAGTATGAAAACAGGATTCTCCGGAATAATTTTCGTTCATCTCACAGGCTTTTATCAGCCTTTTACAGAAAATTTGCCACGACACACAGAACAATTCAGGCAATTAGAAGATTATGGAGTACTGTTTTAGCCATTTCCTTTACTTTTGCCTGACAAATCTTAAACCAATCACCCGATTTATGAAAAAATACTTACTGGCATTATGTATGCTTACAGCTGTATTTGCGAATGCAGCCGAAACTCCTGATGAAGGCATGTGGCTACCCATGTTTGTTGAAAGGCTCAACTATGTTGACATGCAAAAAATGGGACTGCGCCTCACTCCTGACGAGCTTTACAGCATCAATCATTCGAGTCTCAAAGACGCCATTGTAAGCCTTGGCGGTTTTTGCACAGCCGAAGTGGTTTCTCCCGAAGGATTGCTTTTTACGAACCATCACTGCGGATATGGCAACATTCAGAAACACAGCACGGTAGATCACGATTATCTTACCGATGGATTTTGGGCTATGAGCAAAGCCGAAGAGCTGCCCAACGAAGGCCTCACCGTATCGTTTCTCGAACGCATGGAGGATGTCACCGCTGATGTGTTGAGTGTTGTTACCGGCGACATGGACGAAACGGCCCGCCAATCGGCTATCAATAAAAAGGTCGAGGAGCTGAAGAAAAACGCTTCGGAAGATGGCAAGTATGAAATTGAGTTGAAAAGCTTTTTCAATGGCAACGAGTACTATATGTTTGTTTACCAGGTTTATAAAGATGTTCGCCTGGTGGGTGCACCGCCTTCGAGCATTGGAAAATTTGGCGGCGATACCGATAACTGGATGTGGCCACGCCACACAGGCGATTTTTCAATTTTCCGCATTTACACTGCCCCCGACGGATCGCCGGCTGAATATGCCAAGGAGAATGTACCGTTAAAACCGAAGCACTTCCTGCCTGTTTCGCTAAAAGGTTACCAGAAAAACGACTTTGCCATGATCTGGGGATTCCCCGGCCGCACCGACCGTTACCGTACATCATGGGGCGTTGAAGCAACAATGAATGATATTAACCCGGTGATTATTAAAGTTTTAGGAAAAGTTCTTGAGCTGCAGAAAGCCGGCATGGATAAGGATAACGCTGTACGTATTGCATATGCCGATAATTATGCCGGACTTGCAAATTACTGGAAATTACAGCTTGGCGAAAACCGTGATCTCAAACGCCTCAGCGTGATTGCAAAAAAACAGGAACTGGAAAAACAATTTGCAGGTTGGGTGAACGCAACCGATGCACGCAAACAAAAATATGGCGATGTGCTTAACACCTTTGCCAATGTTTACGGCAAATACAAAGAGCAAAACCTCTACACCGTTCTGTATCACACACAGTTAGCCATGTATGGCTCGCAGGCATTTACTGCTCCCGGGCAGGCCATGGGCATTGAAACCGCGCTGAAAAGCGGAGTAAAAGGCGAAGAACTCACCAAGCAACTTGAGAAATACAAGGAATTTGGCACCGAGCATTTCAAGGAGTACAATATTGATATTGAGCGCAATGTGCTGGCCGCCGTTCTCGAACTCTTCTACAACGGAGTACCGAAAGCACAACATCCCGAAGTCCTTGAGACCGTTTATACCAAATACAAAGGTGATTTTAAGGCTTATGCCGCCGATCTTTTTGAGAAATCAATATGGTACACACCCGAGAACTTCAGCGCTTTCCTCGCAAAACCATCGCTCAAGAAACTGCAAAACGATCCGGCAGGTAAACTCTATGCTTCCTTCATGGACATTTTCAGGAAAATACAGGAATCGAACAAGCAACTCTCGAACCAGATAAAAGTGGCACAAAGACTTTATGCCGAAGGCCTGCGTGAAATGGAACCCGATAAAAGTTTTTATCCTGATGCCAACAGCACTATGCGTATGACATACGGAAAAGTGCTTGATTACTATCCTGCCGATGCCGTTCACTACAAGTATTACACCACACTCGACGGTGTGATGGCCAAGGAAGATCCTTCCAATGAGGAATTCATTGTACCGGCTAAACTAAAAGAGCTGTACCAGAAGAAAGACTATGGTCAGTATGGAGTAAACGGCACAATGTACACCTGTTTCCTTACTGATAATGACATTACCGGCGGCAATTCCGGAAGCCCTGTCCTTAATGCTGACGGCCACCTGATTGGCCTAGCTTTTGACGGTAACTGGGAAGCCATGAGCGGAAACATATTATTTGAGCCGGAGCTACAGCGGACGATCTGTGTTGATGTACGTTACGTGCTTTTCGTTATCGACAAATATGCCGGGGCTACCAATCTGATCAACGAACTCACTTTGGTGAAGTAACATCTGGCATTTTTTCACAAAAAAACAGGCGCTTTCGGGCGCCTGTTTTTTTTATTTATCTTGCATTACTTTGTTTTGTTTTCCGCTTTGGATTTCTTAATAGCCTCTGCCTTAGCGGGAGTCATTTTCGTGCCCGTTTTCACCTGAACGGTTTTGGTATCCTTTATTTCTGTAGCCGGTTTGGCTTTTGGTGCAGTAGTCGGTTTCCCTGATTTATCCAACGATTTTACGTCGTTCACCGATTTATTGGTTGTGCGGGCATTGACCGAGGTGGGATTTACAGGCTTTGTTTTTACTGGAGCAACCGCGGTTTTTGACTTTACTCCCGGGCCGGTAGCGGTAGTTTTTGGCTTTGTGGCTGTGGCCGGTTTGGTTGTAACTGCTTTGTTTGATGTAGAGGATTTTGTACTCTGAATTACCGGCATGGCTTCCTTTTTTTGAACCGGAGGCATGGGTTTGGTTTTTTGAACCGTTTGTTTCTTCTCGTTTGTAACCGCATTATCAGCCGATTGGGCAAATACGGCATTCATCGAAATGGCTGCGCCGGCAAATAAGGCCAGTGCGATAAATACTCTTGTTTTCATAATGATGTTTTACTTTTTTGCCATTCTTTCTCAAAAATCATTCCAGACTAATATCGTCTCATTATTTCAGCCTCTTTTCCCAAACCAGGCTGCCATCAGCTCCTGATTTCCCGATATAGTAAAAGCTACCTCCCGTGTTGCTTAATCCGGCCCAGGTAAACGAGCCGTCGGAGTTTTGCACAAGGCCGTAACCCTGTTCAACATTATCACCGCCATAACTCTTTTGCCAGCTTTCGGTACCTGAGGCATCCACTTTAAGTAATCGCACCTGCATGTCATCAGAAATGGTTGAGTTACCACTCAAGGCAAAACCGCCATCTGTGGTTGGCACTACCGTTGTACCATAATCATAACCGGCTCTGGTGTAATGGTTTTCCCATTGCTTGACACCGTCAAAACCCGTTTTCAGCAGGTAGAAATCCTGTTCGGTCCCGTTGAAGTATGTTCCGCCGATGATGATACTATAGTCAGCGGTGGGCTCAAGTGAATAACCGATGGCTGAGCTGTATGTTTTTTGCCAAAGGCTGTCGCCACTGGCACTGGTGCGCATCAGAAATGCATTGCCACAGCAATTTGAGTAACCATCGGTAGAACCAGTAACAAAGTAATTGCCACCCGAAGCTATGATATCGTAAGCTTCGTCGTAATTATTGGCTGAAGTGCTTTTGCCGCCGAAACGTTTAACCCACAGTTTATTACCGGTTGGCCCAAATTTGGCAATGAGAATATCGCGGTCGTCAGTGAGCGACTCCATCATGTATCCGCAAACCACATAACCGCTGTCAATTGCAGGAATAACGCTTATGCCCTGCGAACAGGCAAAATCAGTCAGCACCGAGAGCCATTCCTGGTTGCCTGCGGCATCGGTTTTAACAAGGAGCAAATTCGGGTAATTATAATCGGCTGAATAGGAGTAGCCGGTTGCTATAAAACCGCCGTTGGCCGTGTTGGCTGCACCGAAAAAGCCGTCAGAGTTGCTGGTCCCGTAACTAAAACTCCAGAGTATATTTCCATCGTTGTCGAGTTTGGTAAGGCAGCCCTGGTAGTTGGCGCCCGTAACCATGTTATACCCCGAAGCAAGCAGGTTGCCATCGGTAGTTTTGATGAGGCTGTTTGCACCTCGTAGCCAGGCTTCGGTTACTTCGTCCTTTTTACAGCTGGCGATGAGGAGCGTTGCGGATAAGGCAATGAACAGTATAAAGTGATTTTTCATAGCAGTTTAAAAATAAAGTCATGAGAAGTACAAAGGTAGAATTTCCCTCCTGACAGGGACTTTTTTAACGTGTTAAAGAATGCAAAAAGAGCCGGAACGTCATGGAGTCCTCACACATTCTACCATTCACTGAAAGGCTTTTGTGCCAGCGTGGAGTTTTGGTAGCGCGAATCGCCCGATACTTCCTCAGCAATCCAGGGCGGAAGTTCGAATATTTCGTCAGGATCAGAAAGCTCAATTTCGGCAACCCATAAACCGGCATTTTGTTCCTCAAATTCATCTATCTGCCAGGTTTTTCCGCAATAGATTACCTGGAAACGTGTTTTCCTCACGGGAGCAAAAGGACTAAGTTCATAAGCCATAAAGAAGGCATCTTCGAGTGGTATGGGATATTCAAATTCGGGTCTTGAAATACCTTTTTGTGATCCTTTAACGGTGATAAACGCTGAATTTTCGGTAAACCGCACCCTAACTGTCACCTGCCGGCTTATGTGCAGGTAAGCCTGTATAATATGCTCGCCACCAGTAAGCTGAGGAAGCATCTCTTTGTTAACCAAATATTTGCGTTCGGTTTCGGTTGCCACAAAACTTGGTTTTATGATGTTAGCATGAGCGGTTGAAGCTAAGAAACCTTCATCGGAAGGCAATATCTTCATACTAAAGCCCGATCCGATTGCTGCAGTTTCTTTTTATTCCTTGATCGTAAGTTCCTGTATGAGGTTTTGCGCCCCGGCATACTTATCGATGATAAACAATACATAACGGATATC
The DNA here is from genome assembly GCA_022711175.1 of Bacteroidota bacterium. Lineage (GTDB taxonomy): Bacteria > Bacteroidota > Bacteroidia > Bacteroidales > UBA4417 > UBA4417. The sequence continues at coordinate 99,757 of JAKLFM010000003.1, forward strand.
AACGCAGATGGTACGCTGCAAATCGGGTTCAAAAGCGTAATTGCCGCTCATGGCTTCCCAATTGCCGTCGAATGCCAGCCCGATAAGTTCGCCATCGGCATTCAGAACAGGGCTGCCTGAATTTCCTCCCGTTATATCATTGTTGGTTATGAAAGCCACCACCATTTTGCCGTTTTTGCCATACCGGCCGTAATCCTTTCCCAGGTAAAGCTTTTTTAATTTTTCGGGCACAACAAACTCCCAACTGCCGGGATCTTCTTTCTGCATAATGCCTTCGAGGGTGGTAACATAGTCAAAATCAACAGCATCCTGCGGACTGTAATCATCCACCTTGCCATAGGTAAGCCTCATGGTGCTGTTAGCGTCGGGATAGAAAGTTTTATTACTTTCCATCTGACGCAAACCCTTTACAAAAAGCCTGCGGCCTTTGGCAAGCAAATCGTTTGATGGTTTTACGATGCTGTCAATTTTGTCGGCATTTTCGGCAAACGCTTTCTGCAAATACCATACAGGATCTTTCTGCAGCTTTTTCAGGGTTGGAGTTTCTAAAAAGGCCAGTAATTTTTGCTGGTCGGCAAACATGGTCTTACTGAAAACATAAGCTGCATAAGCACCAAAGTCGCCTTTATACTTGCTGAAAACTGTTTTTAGGAATAACGGCTGCTGTTCACGGGGCACGTCGTTGTAATACAGCCGGAGCATGGCAGCCATTAGCTTTTCATCCGTTGGAGCGTTATAGTTTTTGAAGTACTGATCGATTGCGGTTTTGAGCTTTTCACGAATTTTTTCCAAAGCGCCGGCATCAGGATTGCCTGATTCGAGTTCTTTGGCTAAGGCCATGAATTGCCTGCTGAAACTGATAATTTCGCAACCCCGGTTGATGGCTTCGGAATTATACACTGTGGCAAGCTCATAGCGGTTGATGGTTTCGTAAGCCTTGGAAATGTTGAAAAGTGCATCGCGGTAAGCCAGATTGCGGTCGCGGTTGGTGTTTATCCAATCGGCAAAACGGTCTTCGATTTCACGCTTGCGATCGGCAACATTTAGTTTTTTGAGTCCCTTGTTCTGCCCTATGAAAAACTTCCAGTAATTGGCAGTGCCTGCATATTTCGAAGCATATTTAATGCGTGTGGCTGCATCGGCATCCATATCCTGTTTCATGATGTTCAGTTTTTCGGTTCTGATTTTTACTATGGCAGGGTTATGGGTTTTGAGTGCCCAGTCAATAGTGTAGGATGTGGCAAACCTGTCGGTTGATCCGGGATAGCCCATGATCATAGCAAAATCGCCTTTACTCACACCTTTGATTGACACCGGCAGGTAATGTTTAGGTTTGAGCGGAATGTTCTCAGGAGAATAGTCGGCAGCAGCCCCGTCTTTGGCGGTGTACACCCTGAAGATGGAGAAATCGCCGGTATGGCGGGGCCACATCCAGTTGTCGGTATCGGCGCCAAATTTACCTATGGATGATGGTGGCGCCCCTACCAGACGCACATCGCGAAAAACCTCGTAAACAAACAGGTAATACTCGTTGCCGTTGAAGAACGACGACACACGCGCTTCGAAGCTTGTGCCTTTTGTAATGTTTTGTTCCAGTTCACGGCAGGTTTTCCTGATCTTTTCAAGGCGCTGGTCTTCGCTTAGGGATTCGTTGATATTTCCCAGCACTGTGTTTGTAACATCCTGAATGCTGATAAGGAATCGAGCTGTGAGTCCGGGTGTGGCCAGTTCTTCCTCTTTTCGCATTGCCCAGAAACCATCTGTAAGATAATCGTGCTCAACCGTGCTGTGCGATTGAATAGCGCCGTAACCGCAATGATGGTTAGTGAAAATCAGCCCTTCGGGCGACACGATTTCGCCGGTACAGCCTCCGCCAAACATTATAATGGCATCTTTGAGACTTGAGTGGTTAACGCTGTAAATTTCTTCGGCAGTAAGATGGAGTCCCTCTTTCTGCATATCAACATAATTGAGCCTTTCGATAAAGAGCGGCAACCACATACCCTCATCGGCACGCAAATTAAGCTGAAGCACAAAAGCAATTACAAATACAAGTGACAGTTTTTTCATTGAGTGGTGTGATTATTTGTTGTGGTGGAAATAAGTCTGTTAAACAAATTTATCTCCTTTTTCAATTTTTACGGTTTCAACAAATTCGCGGATGCGCTGTTCGTCGCCACGCCGGCAAATCAGGAGCAGGTTATCGTCTTCGGCTACAATGTAGTCGTTGAGGCCGTCGATTACAGCAACTTTGTCACCGGGCATGAGGATGATACTGTTCTGAGTTTCCCAGGTAAGCACGTTGGCGCCCTGAATTGAATTGCCATGTTCGTTTTTTTGCCGGGCATCGTAGAGCGATGACCAGGTTCCCAGGTCGCTCCATCCGAAATCGGCAGCCACAACATACACATTATCGGCCTTTTCCATTACGCCATAGTCAATCGAGATGCTTTTACACAAGGTATAGGCTTTGTTCACGAACTCCTTTTCGGCCGGAGTGCCGTATATTTTTATCCCTTCGCGGAAGAGCGAATCAACCTCGGGTAAATGTTTTTCGAAAGCCTGCAGGATGCTTTTCACCGACCATATAAAAATTCCCGAGTTCCAGAGGAAGTCTCCGCTTTGCAGGAATTTAACGGCCAGGTCATATTGCGGTTTTTCCGTAAACGTGATCACTTTGTTCAGCCGGCCTTCGGGCCCTAACGAAACGCTGTCGTTAAACTGTATGTAACCGTAACCTGTATCGGGACGGCTTGGCGTTATTCCCAGCGTGATGAGCCAGTCGTTTTTCTCAGAAGCTCCCAGCGCGAGATTGATTACACTTGTAAAAACATCTTCGCGCAGGATGATATGGTCGGATGGTGCAACTACAATATTTGCTGCGGGATTTTCGACAGCAATTTTATGACAGGCATAAGCAATACAAGGAGCAGTATTGCGCCTTACCGGTTCGTATAAAACCTTGGACGGGTCAACATCGGGCAGTTGTTTGAGTACCAGGTTGCGGTAGTTTTCGTGGGTTACAACATAGATGTTTTCGGGAGGGCACGAAGCCGTGAGTCGCCTGAATGTTTGCTGTATCAGCGTTTCTCCTGTTCCCAGGATATCGATAAATTGTTTTGGATGGTTGGTACGGCTGAGCGGCCAGAAACGTGCTCCTACTCCGCCAGCCATAATAACACAGTAATTGTTTTTATTCATGATTATGCAAATAAATCAAAGGGTTAACAATCTGATTTTAAAGCTTTGTTGACAAATATAAAGATTGCCTTGCTAATGCCCGTCGCTCACGCGAAATATTTGAGCATTACAGGCAACATCGTAGTACCTTTTATTGTCGAGGCAAAGGCAGCGGCAGCGGGTTCTGCGTTTTTCGAGTTTTACAAACCTCATCCCGTTAGCCAGGGCAAAGACCGATTGCAGGGGAATGTCGTTCAATACGTCCCCGGGTTTTTTGCCGTCGAGTTGATTGATTACTTTCATCAGCTCGGTTTGCCGGATGAATGTGGCAGCAGGATTGACTAAATATTTACGTAGCGGTTTTTCGAGGCCGGCGGGAAGCATGCCTGAGTCAAGCATCGGAATAATCATCTGGCTGAAGGTTGCTTTCCACTCTTTGCCATGCGACAGTACCGCGCGGCCGTGTTGAGAATGCACCTTCAGGTGGGCGATTTCGTGCATGAATACCAGGAAAAACATATACTTCCCGAGATCGCTGTTTACAGTGATTAGCGGCTTACTGTCCTTTTGTCCGGCCCTGTAACTGCCAAGCTTATTCTTCCGCGGTTTTGAGATGCGGAGGTCAAACCGGAAATCGCGAAAACAGGCCTCAACAGTGCTGAAGGTTTCGGGAGGAAAATACTGGTTCAGAACCTGCTGTGTGTTAATTTTTTTGTACATCAATGCAGGCGTAATCGGCAGTGGATAATGTTTTTTGAGGAACCAGACAGCCACAGCGATTCCGGCCCGTGCTGGGCGGCGTGCGCATGTATCCGCGGCTTCTCGAATTGTAATGATAAGTGTTACACGACTCCAAAAGCACCATCGCCAGAAACAATATCGGCAACAGTCGAAGCGATTTAAACAACATGTTTGTTTTCAACATTTTATAAAAGTGCTGATTGGTGAGCAGCAGCAAAGTTATCCGACAAAAAGCAATTTTCGTAATATTTACGCTAATTTAGCGCTTATTATTGTTCCACCATGAAGTTTTTATACCATCTGGGCAGGTATTTTCAACTGTTGCAACAGGCATTTAAACGTCCTGAGAAACAGTCGATTTACTATCGCCAGGTATTCATCGAAATGGAGCACCTCGGGCTGGCCTCGGTGGGTATAGTGGCTATTATTTCGGTGTTCATGGGGGCTGTTCTTACCATACAACTTGCCTTTAACATTGATACGCCTTTTGTACCACTTTATACCATTGGCTTCTCGGTAAGGCAATCGGTGGTGCTGGAGTTTTCGCCAACCATCATCAGCCTTATCCTTTGTGGAAAAGTTGGTTCGCGAATTGCTTCGGAACTCGGCACCATGCGTGTAACCGAGCAGATCGACGCCCTTGAAATTATGGGTATTAACCCGGCCACTTACCTTGTTTTGCCGAAAATAATCGCTTCCATGATCATCAACCCGATCCTGATCCTGCTCAGCATGATTGTTGCTGTTTTTGGCGGATGGCTTTCGGGCGTTTTAACCGGGCTGGTTTCTTCGTATCAGTACATTTATGGCATTCAGTCGTTCTTTCACATGTACGACATCTGGTATGCCATCATCAAAACCATAGTTTTTGCTTTTCTCATCACTTCCATTTCGGCTTATCACGGGTACAATACGCGCGGCGGGGCGCTCGAAGTTGGTGAAGCAAGCACCAATGGAGTTGTGCACAGCAGTATTGCCGTTATTTTCATGAATCTGATCCTCACCCAACTGCTGCTGTCATGATTGAGGGAATTGACATATCAAAGAAATTTGGCGACCGTTGGGTATTGGAGCATGTGAATGTATCCTTCGAAAAAGGCAAGACAAACCTGATAATCGGGCAAAGCGGCATGGGAAAAACAGTATTGCTGAAATGCTTAGTGGGATTGTTTGAATCGGACAGCGGACAGGTAAAGTTCGACGGAAGGCCGTTTTCAAAAATGTCGTACGACGAAATGAAACAGATACGGCAGGAAATAGGAATGCTTTTCCAGGGAGGTGCGTTGTTCGATTCGATGACGGTGGAAGAAAATGTGATGTTCCCGCTTACCATGTTTGCCGAAATGAGTCCTGCCGAGAAACTCGAACGCGCCAACTGGTGCCTTTCGCGTGTAAACTTAGTGAACTCAAATAAACTGCTGCCTTCGGAACTGAGTGGAGGCATGAAGAAACGCGTCGGTATTGCCCGTGCCATTGCCCTCAACCCGAAGTATTTGTTTTGCGACGAGCCAAATTCGGGCCTTGACCCTGTAACGGCAACTCTCATCGATGACCTCATCGGTGAAATCACGCATGAATCGGATATCACAACGGTGGTGGTGACGCACGATATCAGTTCGGTTTTAAAAACCGGTGAAAAAATATACTTCATGTACAACGGCCGTATCGCGTGGCAGGGCGATAAAAACAACATACTGCAATCCGATTGCCCTGAACTCCACGAATTTGTATATGCCACCGAACTCACGCGGCGGCTTCGGCCCGACTAAGCCTGCAGTAGTCTCTATTCTTGTATTGCTTGTTTCCTCTTTCAATTAATTGCATACTTTTTACCTGAAAAGCATTATAAAACCATGAATATCATTGATATAATCATCCTGATACCGATAGCCTTTTATGCTTACAAGGGATTTACAAAAGGCTTCTTCGTGAGCATAGCGATGCTGGCGGGCCTGCTGTTTGGTTTTTATGCAGCCATTAATTTTTCGGAATACATGGCTGATTTTCTTACACAAAAAATGAACCTTGCCGGCAACAACATCAGGTTTATTGCTTACATCACAACTTTTGTGCTGGTGGTTGTGCTGGTTTACCTCCTTGGACAGTTTTTATCGAAAGTGGCGAAAACGGCAGGACTGGGATTGGTGAACAGGCTGAGCGGCGCAGCCCTTGGCATTGTAAAAGCGTTAATTATTGTGAGCACGTTTCTGTTGCTATTGGCCAAAATCGATCCAAAAGCCCACCTGGTGAGCCAGAAAACCCGCGATGAATCCATCTCCTTTAAACCGGTGCTATCCATTGCCCCGGCCATCTATCCCATATTAAAAAAATACTCCGACAGGGTGCTGGAACTGATGAAGGACAAAAGTGAGAATACAGGCGAGCCGATGACTAATACTCAATGAATTATAAATCATGGCCGCTTTTTTGGCTTAGCCGACATATAAAACGTTATAGTTCCTCCGTCTGTGATATCATTATGCGTTAAGTAATTCCTTTTCAATTCCTTGTCGTTCAGTAGCACTTTCTGCACGTACACATTTCCACTCGCTTGATTTACAGTGTTAACAGTGAACGTTTTGCCGTTTTCGAGCGAAACCGTCGCTTGCACTATTGCAGGGCTGCCGATGGCATATTCATCGGAACCAGGTACCACAGGGTAAAATCCCAGCGCACTGAAAACATACCAGGCTGACATTTGCCCGGCATCGTCGTTCCCGCAAAGGCCGTCAGCTTTATTGCCGTACATTGTATTCATGATCATGCGCACCCTTTCCTGCGTTTTCCATGGAGTTCCTGCATAATTATAGAGGTAAGGAATGTGATGTCCCGGTTCATTGCCCTGCACATAGTTGCCAATAATGCCGTCGCGGGTGATGTCTTCGGTTTTCTCGATATACTTGTCGTCGAGCTTCATGGTAAACAATGAATCGAGATGGGCAATGAATTTTTTATTACCGCCGTTCATTCCAATAAGCCGGGGAATATTGTGCGGTACAAACAGGCTGTAGGTCCAGGCATTGCCTTCAATATAGCCCTGGCCGTGTGTATCAAGCGGGTCGAAAGGCTGCTTCCAGGAACCATCGGCAAGGCGGGGGCGCAGGAATACCGAAGCAGGGCTGTAGTGATTTTCAAAGTTATTCGACCGTTTAAGGTATTCATGGTACATTGTGTTGTCGCCGGCAGCTTTTGCCATTTGGGCGATGCACCAGTCATCGTAAGCAAATTCGAGTGTCTTTGAGACCGACGAAGAACTTTTATCCTCCGGCACATAGCCTTTGCCCATGTATTCATCCAACCCGTCGAAATATTCCCGGGTGGATGTGCTTACCGAAGCTTCGAGCGCTTTCGTTCTGTCGAAGCCGGTAATACCTTTAGCCATTGCATCAGCAAGAACCGAAACGGCATGATAGCCGATCATACACCAGTTTTCGTTGGCATAGTGGCTCCACATGGGCAGCATATGATGCACACTTTGGCTGTAATGCGCCAGCATGGAGTTGATCATGTCGGCATTGCGCCCGGGCTGAAGAATATTGAATAGCGGGTGTAGTGCCCTGTAAGTATCCCACAATGAGAAAATTGTGTAGTTGGTAAACCCGTCAGAAGTGTGAATTTCCTGGTCCAGTCCGCGGTATTGCCCGTCAACATCCTCAAAAACAACAGGACTGAGCATGGTGTGGTACAGGGCGGTGTAAAACGTCACCATGTCTTCGGGAGTGGTCGTCAGTACCCTGACTTTCGATAATTCACGGTTCCATTTGTCATGGCTCCCGGCTTTCACTTTATCAAAATCCCAGTGAGGAATCTCCGCGTCCAGGTTCTTCATGGCGCCCTCCACGCTCACTGCCGACAAGGCGAATTTCACCCTGATCTTTTCGTTAGACGCAGCTTTGAAATTGAACCAGGCACGAATTTGTCGCCCTGCCATTTCGGGGAAATTTTCACTTTCGTTGAAACGCCGGTAAAAACCTTTGTAAGGCGTCTTGTCGTACTTTTTGTGTCCGTACGAAACGAAAGGTTTTGAAAACTTCATCACGAAATAGAGCGTTCGTGTACGCGCCCAACCGCTCGTGGTGCGGAATCCGGTAACCGTGGAGTCGTTCTCTACCCTCACAAATGTCCACACATTTTTTTCATCGTAGGGATAAATGTTCGAAACCAGGTCGAGGATAATGTGGGCGCTGTCGGTTTTCGGGAAGGTATATTGATGAAAGCCAACCCGCTCGGTAGCAGTGAGTTCGGCAAGGATGCTGTAATCGTCGAGCAGAACGCTGTAATACCCGGGCGACGCCTTTTCGTTTGCATGGTTGAATTGCGAATGGTAACCGCTGCGAGGCTTTGCAGCATCGCCGGGTTCGAGGTTCAGTTTGCCGGTTGTTGGCATTACCAGGAAATCGCCAAGGTCGGAATGGCCGGTGCCGCTGAAATGGGTGTGGCTGAAGCCAAAAATGGTATTATCGTCGTACTGGTAGCCGGAACAGTATTTATACACATCGGGATTGTACTTTCCGTTGATGAACATCGGCGGATTATTGGTTTCGGGGCTGAGTTGCACCATGCCGAAAGGCACGGCTGCGCCGGGAAAAGTGTGGCCCATCCGAAGAGTGCCAATAAAGGGATTTACATAATTGCAGTAATCCTGAGCATCAGTAATTGTTGGTGGTGCTGATGCTATTGATTGCGCTTTGCCTGATAGAGAAAATAAGCCGAATAAGGCCGCTAACATTAAAAGTTTCTTCATGGAAGTGTTTTTGAGCACGTTCAAAAGTAGGAACTTTACCTGTGCAGACAAAAAAAGACCGGCAATACAGCCGGCCTTCTGATATGAATCGGGACTAACTCCTTTTAGAACTTATTGTTTGATGAATTTAACGGATTCCATTTCTTTCCCGTTTGTCACCTGAACAATGTAGGTGCCTGTTTCCAGATTACCAATGTTAATATCGGTTGTTTTGGCTGCAGGTTGCTGAACAGTCATTAAAATCAGACCGCTGGCCGAAATAACTTTTATTTCGGATTTACCGGATGAAAATTTCCCCAAACTGATGTTCAACTTATCGTTGCCGGGATTTGGATAAACCGAAACCGTGCTGTTAATTTCAGGTTGTTTATTATCGGTAATTATGCACTCTGGCAGTTCTGTGAAGATAAGCTGCCCCTGGTTGCTGAGCGTTCCGCGCCAGCATTTGCCATCGGGCGATTTCATGATGATTCCGCGATCTATATTCTCGATGAAAATATCCCCTTCGGTAACCTGGAGTTTGGCTTTGGGTTCTCCGGTGCCTATCCCGATATTTCCATTATTTGCCAGGAAAAGGTTGAAATTAATACGGGTGTCAGTCAAGCTTGACTTGGGTTTGAAGAAATTCAATCCGCCATTGCTATACATATCATCATATTCAATGCCCCATTTGCCATGAATGTAATCCAGAGCCTCTGTCACATTATCACTAAAAAGTATTGCGCCATTGCGCGATGTCGGATTTATATCCGGTGATGTTGATAAATTATTATTTCGGTAAAGAAGAATATTACCGCCCCGGAGTTGTAATTTTTGAACAGGAATTCCAGGATCGTTATATAGCTGATTTTCAATATTGAAATAGGCTGAAAGAGACACATAGCCAGTTGCATAATTGATTCCATTATAAGTATATTGCTTTGGAACAAATTTCATGAACTCTGTGGTTGTTCCCGAAGGTGTCAATACAAAACCATTTAACTGGGCAAAAGAAGTGTTGTAGAATAAACTGATTGCGATCAGAGCAACAGTTACTTTGAAAGAAAAACGAAAGGATTTCATGGTGGAAGGGTTTAGTAAAACATTAATAATATGATTAGCTGTGATCAAATTGTCAGTAAAGTTAAAACCTAATAACCAAAATTATAAAATTGTTTTCAAGGAATATCAAAAAAAAGACCGGCAATACAGCCGGCCTCTTTTCATTGCAAGTGTATGACTAGTCTTCGAGTATGGCTTTTACGCCGGGAAGTTCTTTGCCCTCGATGCTTTCAAGCATGGCGCCGCCGCCGGTTGAAACATAGCTCACTTTGTCAGCCAGTTTGAATTTATTGATAGCTGCCACGGAGTCGCCGCCGCCAATCAGAGAAAAAGCGCCTTTGCCTGTTGCTTCGGCTACTGCCAGGGCCAGTTCCTTGGTTCCGGTCTGGAAGCTGCACATTTCGAATACCCCCATAGGGCCGTTCCACAAAATGGTTTTCGAATTATTGAGCACATCGCTGAACAGTTTGATGCTTTCAGGTCCAATATCCAACCCCATCCATCCGTCGGGAATTTCGTCGGCTTTTACAAGCTGCTTGCTGGCGTTGTCGGCAAAAGCATCAGCAGCAATGGCATCCACGGGAAGGATGATTTTAACGCCTAATTCCTTTGCACCGGAGAGAATGTTTTTAGCCAGTTCGATAAAATCGGGTTCTACCAGCGAGCCGCCTATTTTCCCGCCCTGGGCTTTGATAAAGGTGAACATCATGCCGCCGCCTATGATGAGGTTATCAACCTTGTGGAGCAGGTTGTTGATGATTTCAATCTTACTCGAAACCTTGGCGCCGCCAAGCACAGCCGTAAACGGACGCTGGGTATCGTGCAGCACTTTCTTAATGCTGGCCACTTCGTCGCGCATCAGGTAGCCAAACATTTTATCGTTGGGAAAATATTTGGCAATCAGCGCTGTAGATGCATGAGCGCGGTGTGCTGTACCAAATGCATCGTTAACATAGCAATCGGCCAGACTTGCCAGCTTTTTGGTGAACTCTTTCTGGGATTCTTTTACTTTGGCTTTGGCAGCTTTCTTTTCTTCTTCGGTTACGGTATCAGGCAGGTTGGGCTTTCCTTCTTCTTCTTCGTAGAAGCGGAGGTTTTCGAGCAGCAACACTTCACCGGGTTTCAGTGCTGCTGAAAGGTCAACAGCAGACTGCCCGATACAATCATCAGCAAATTTCACCTGTAAGCCAAGCTTTACGCTGAGGTATGGTAACACGTGAATGAGTGATAGCTTTTTCGACGGTCCTTTGGGCCTGCCCAGGTGCGACATCAGGATAACCGAGCCGCCCGAAGCCAGGATTTTTTTGATGGAAGGAATAGCGGCATCAATACGGGTTGTATCAGTAATGTTGAAGTTTTCGTCCAGCGGAACATTGAAATCAACACGCATGATAGCGCGCTTTCCGGTAAAATTATAATCGTCTATCGTCTTCATATTAAGTGATTTATATGTGTGTGCGAAAACATTTTCGGATTGCGAAATTATAAAAATTAAAGCTTCTTTGTCGGGGGACAGGCTTTAAATTATCAGAAACATATATCTCTATCGTATTAAATTCAGACTCCCTTTCTAATAAGATAATGGAGTTTATATTAAGATATTCTTAATCAAATCAGGAAACCACAATATTTTTCTTGTAACAGGCAGGTATCCAAAAGTTTAATCGAAATAATCACTGTATTATTACCTTTTTTATTATCATATTATTTTTTGTTTGTGCTTCTATAAAATATATTCCTGTATTCAATTGGCTAACATCTAACGTAATTTTGTTCTGGTTGTAAAATTGACCAGATATAAGTCTTCTGCTTTGCACATCATAAACATTAATCGATACTAAACCATTTGAAATAACTGATCCTTCAATAGTGATCTCATCTTTTGCGGGATTAGGATATAAATTATAAGAGATTTTTGAGCTTTGAGGTTCAATAATTGTAAATATTTCATTTATTGGTCTTCTATACATTATATTTGACCAGGTTCCTATATAAATATAATCACCGATTTTACACATTGATCGGATACTAGCCTCTCCTGTATAGATTGTCAAACCTTCATTTAATGCAGTCCAGGTTAATCCTAAATCTTCTGTCTTATGAATTCCTGTTCCATCATGACCAGTAAGAAGTGTAAAATCTGAAGTCAGGGTTTTCCATATCCAATAATTTGGTGTCGGAATCGCATTCCAGGAAAGACCTAGATCATCAGAACGTAAAATTCCTGCTTCATGTGATGATGCGAAAATAACATCACCAATATTCGCAAATGAACTTATATACACATATTTGTTAGTGTCTGCATACATTTTAGGTACTCCACGATTTCTGGAAACCCAGGTTTGCCCGTTATCTTCTGATTCAATTATGCCACCTCCAATGGGTGATCCAGCAAATAACAAGCCTCCACATTCATAGATGCAATCAAGATATAAATTTCCTATGCCATTATTGATCGGACTCCAGCTCATTCCAAAATCGAGTGATAAAAAAATTCCATTGCCCCATGTGGCCACTAAAACAGAATCGCCCCTTAATATTAATTCTCCGACGTTGCTTTGAATATTTGCCGGTATTCCTGTCCCGGCACGGCTCCATGTATTCCCATAATCAGTTGATCTAAAAACCCCTGTTCTTGTTCCAAGTAAAAGAAGACTGTCTTTGATTATTAAATCACGGGTATTAATATCATCTAAACCTAAATTGGTTTCACAAAATGTCACTCCCAAGTCTGTCGATACATATATGCCGTTGACAGCAGTACATACAAAAATTTTATCTTCTATAGTTTTAATACTTAATGGGCAACTTGGAAAGATATATACTGGAGACCATTGAGCTACAGAAATTTTAACAATCACTAAAAGAATAAATGCAACAAAATTTAATTTGAGATTTTTCATGGTCAAATTTCTTTAAATTTATTATTATCTGATGATTGAAATTGAGCTGTTGTTTTTTTTAAAACAGATAGATCAACCAGCTTTTATAATTAATAAATTTGTTTATCTATCCCAATGAAGCTGGTAAATAAATTTTTCTCATCAACTTACATCTAATGCTGATCCCACTGCATTATTTTACCTTCAAAATAAACATCGTCTTTACTTTTAAACGAAGGAACATGCAATCGTATTACATATCAGAAAGAAAAATTTTAAGAAATATTTGATATGACAAAACAAATAATCTTGGAGTTTAGTTAGTAGGAGTGATGTTATATGTCCTTTTGATGGATAGGCAAAGAGCATTTCTTTTAAATTTGATGTGAAAACCACTAAACATAAGATTACCTAATAAATTTCCCTGTATTTAGCCTATAATAATCAATGTTATGAACAGCCTTACGGTCACGGTAATACAATCTGACCTTGTTTCGGAAGACAAGCTGAGGAACTTTGAGAAGTTCGGGAAGATCATCTCAAAACTTAAAACCAGACCTGACCTGATCGTTCTTCCTGAAATGTTTAACACAGGCTTTGTAGTTGACCCACAGCATGTTGCCGAAGAAGCTGAAGGGCAAACCTTTCACTGGCTGAAGTCGATGGCACTGAATAACGGAAGTGCAATTACCGGGAGTTATGTTGTAAAAACCGGCAGTGGGTTTTACAACCGGCTTGTATGGATGCGTGCGGATGGGAGTGCTGAGTTTTATGACAAAAGACATTTATTCAGGTTTGGCGACGAGCACCTTCATTTTTCGCATGGCAAAAACAAGCTTATTGTGGACCTGAAAGGCTGGAAAATTTGTCCGCTGATATGCTACGACCTGCGTTTCCCCGTATGGAGCAAAAACCGTTACCTCAGCGGCTCTTATGAATATGACCTGCTGATTTATGTTGCCAGCTGGCCTGGAAAGCGGAGCTTTGCTTTCAGGCATCTGCTCATCGCCCGGGCTATCGAAAACCAGGCATACGTTATCGGAGTCAATCGGGTGGGAACCGATGGAAAGGGAACTCTTCACCAGGGCGACTCGGCGGTGATTGATTTTAAAGGAAAACACATCATTGAAATACCACCCGGTGCCGAAGATGTTGAAACTGTTGAACTTTCGTATGACAGTCTCCGCGATTACCGTGAAGGTTTCAAGGTTGCTCTTGACTGGGACGACTTTAGCATCGGGTAAAATACTTTAAGCAATCAAATATTCCGGACTTTTTCCCGTTCGTTGACGAACAAATTAATTAACACTACTTCCTGTTTTGAATCCTGAAATACCATCTATAAGAAGAATCTGGGGAATAGCCTGGCCGATTATCATAAGCCTGCTAGCCCAGAACATTGTTGGCGTTACTGATACTGCTTTCCTGGGCAGGGTGAGCGAGGTGGCCCTTGGCGCTTCGGCCATTGGCGGACTTTTTTATATCATACTGTTTATGATTGGCCACGGCTTTACAACAGGGGTTCAAATTCTCATTGCCAGGCGTTTCGGGGAGAAAAACTATAAAGAGATAGGCCATATTTTCGACAACAGTTTCTATTTTCTGGCCATAGCGTCAATCATTATCACGGCATTTATCTATTTCCTGGGAGCGGGCATTCTTAAACCGGTTGTGTCGTCCGATGCCATTTACCAGGGTGCATCAACCTACCTGAGTTACCGGGTTTTCGGCCTCTTTTTTGCTATGATCGGGCTGTTGTACCGTGCTTTTTACACGGGTATCGCTTACACGCGTTACCTCAGCATAAGTTCGGCCATCATGGCGGTTGTGAATATTGTACTTGATTATCTTCTCATTTTCGGCAAAGCCGGTTTCCCGGAAATGGGAATTGCCGGCGCCGCCATTGCTTCGGCTATCTCGGAATTCTGTGCACTGGTATTTTTTGTGATTGTTACACAAAAAACATCGCGGGTTAAGCCGTTTGGGCTTTTCCGGATGCTGAAACCCAATTTTGCCATTATTAAGAGCACATTAGGTATATCGGTTTTCATCATGATACAGTTTGTGCTTTCACTGAGCGTTTGGTTTGTATTCTTCCTTATTATCGAAAAAATGGGCGAACGGCCCCTGGCAATTTCAAATATTGGCCGGTCGGTGTATATGTTCCTGATGATCCCCGGCTGGGCATTGTGTTCGGTAACCAATACGCTGGTGAGCAATGCACTGGGCGAAGGCAAACCCTCGCTGGTGCTGCCTATAACTTTCAGGATCATGAAATTCAGTATGGCGATGTTGCTGAGTATCATTGTAATTGCCGCGCTGGTACCAAAATTTATCCTGGGCGTTTTTACCAATGATGCCGCATTGGTACAGGCTGCTATTCCTACGTTTTATGTTATTCTCACAGCCCTTTTCTTTTTCTCACTCATGAGTGTGCTTTTTAATGCAGTGCTGGGCACGGCCAATACAAAAGTGACGTTGCTCATCGAGGTGATAACACTTGCTTTTTATGTGTTATATACCTGGTTCATCGCGATTAAGCTTCATCAACCCGTTGAAATTGCCTGGACCGCCGAATGGATTTATGCCTTTATACTGGGCCTCCTGTCGTTCATCTACCTGAAAAAGGGCAAATGGCAATATAAAAACATCTGACCAGTCCTCTAAGCATTCTGATCTTGATTCCGGATTCGTCTTCCGGCAGTTCACAACTGTATGATTGCAGCGATATTTCATATGTAATTCTTTGGAAATTATGGATTATATAATCTTTTTGATTCTGATAACCAATGTTTTTTTACTTTTAAGGCTTCTAATAAGAATTTGCCAATTCTGGTTGATGCAATACACTTGTGACTTAACACAGTAACGATGTCAGTTGAATGGTTTGTAATTGTGAATCCAAATGCCGGTAAGCGCAAAGGTCAGCATGACTGGCTAACAATAGCCCGATTACTGGAGGATGCCGGGATAGAATTCACCAACGTTTTCACCGAACACCGCGGACATGCCATGAAACTGACGCGGAAATATATTGAAAGCGGCTTCCGGAAAATCATTGTAGTTGGTGGAGACGGCACCCTCAACGAAGTGGTAAACGGCATATTCACACAGGAACATGCCCGGCCGGCTGATATCACCCTGGCTATGATACCGGTAGGAACCGGCAACGATTGGTGCCGCATGTTCGAAATACCTTTTAATTATAAGGATTCAATAAAACTCATTGTGCGGGGAAAAGTTTTCCTCCAGGATATCGGTGTACTTGAATATGTTTCGAGCGAAGGGCTGAAAAAGAAACGGCATTTTGCCAATATGGCCGGCATGGGTTTCGATGCCCTGGTTGCCAAAAAAACAAACAAACAGAAAGATGAGGGTAAAAGCAATCCTTTATCCTATTTTATAAATATCTTTTCAAGCCTTTTTGCTTTTAAAATCACGCGCACAAGCATTACCCTTGACGACCGAGAGATACGTTCCGAAATTTTCAGCATGAGCGTGGGAATATGCATGTATAATGGTGGCGGCATGAAGCAAGCCCCCAATGCGGTTGCCGACGACGGCCTTTTCGACCTCACCATAATCCGGTCAATCGGCAAATTTAAAGTTATCAGGAATGTACTGAAACTGCTCGACGGCTCTTTTACCCGCCTTCCCGAAGTAAGCACGTTTAAATCGGCTTTTATAGCAATTGATTCAGAACCTCCGCTCTATGTTGAAGTTGACGGCGAATCGCTCGGCCATTCGCCTTTTGAATTCAACATCAAAAAACAGAGCCTCCATATCATTACCGGAAAATAATTATTGGTCAGCACTTTATCTTCTTGATTTTCAATAAATCTCCTGAAATCGCTCGCTTTTAACAACTCTTTAACAGCATTGTTGCCGGTATTCAATAGCTTGTAACTAATTTTGCATCAAGATTACCATGAACATGAGGCAAGGAAAGCGTAAGTATATATCATCCTTTGTTGCTGCCAGTCTTGCAATTCTGTTGGTTACCGGACTTACAGGAATTTCGGTGCATGTTCATTACTGTCATGGAAACAGGTCGTCAGTCCATTTTTTTCCGGAACTTATCAGTGAAAACAGTACCTGCAAATGTGAAACAGAGGAAACTGATCAATGCCATACAGCAGGTAAGGATGCACATTCGATCAAACAAAAACCATGCTGTACTGATTTGCGTTATTTCAAGAAGTTAGTTTTGGATACCAACATCCAGTTTTCGGCATCTTCCGCCAAAGACATTTATACCCTGCCGGTGAAACTGCTGCCTGTTCAGGTACAAAATCATGCTGCGCTATACAAAATCTGTACAAGGCCGCCACCTGACCGGCATTGTACCTCAGGCAAAAACCGTATAGTTTTTCTTCATCAATTCAGGTTCTCCGCTATTTCAGGCGATTGTTAGGCAAACTTCCGGCCAGGCCGGTTGTAATCCCCGGCGATATAAACGTTCGGGAGCTTAATATTTTTTCCTAACATACTGATCTGCAATGAAAACACTCAAATATATTAGATTCCTGGTTTTAACCGGCACAATACTTGGCTGTAGTAACCTTATAGCCCAAACAGTAAGCGGTACAATATTCACCCTTGAAAACGATAATCATAAACACCCGCTTCCTGGAGTTAATATTTATTGGATAAACACCCGGCAAGGGACAACCTCCGATGTTGAGGGACGTTTCAGTATTGCCGCAAAAGGCGTAAGCGATAAACGTCTGATAGTAAGTTATCTCGGATATAAAACCGACACGGTACAGGCAGGCATTAACCACAACCTGGAAATACTGATGAGCGAGAATAGTCGCGAACTTGGCGAAGTTGAAATAGGCGCCAGGGTAAATTCCTCATTTATTTCACATACCGATCCTCGCAAAGTGCAGGTGATTACCAGCAACGAATTGCGCAAAGCCGCCTGTTGCAACCTGGCCGAGAGCTTCGAAACCAATGCTTCGGTTGATGTGATGTACTCCGATGCGCTTACGGGCGCCAGGCAAATACAATTGCTCGGGCTCTCGGGTGTTTACAGCCAGGTGCTCAGTGAAAATGTTCCGTTGGTGCGCGGACTTGCCAGTTCATTCGGCCTGGGTTATATCCCCGGCACCTGGATGGAGTCAATCCTGGTAAGCAAAGGCGCTTCATCCGTGGTGAACGGCTTTGAATCAACTACAGGCCAGATAATGGTTGAATATAAAAAACCCTCCGGCAGCGAGAAGTTTTTTCTCAACCTTTTCGGCAATCATAACGCAAGGCTCGAAGCCAACATGCATTCGGCAATAAAGATCAACGATCGCCTGAGCACCATGCTTTACGGCCATATAAGCCGCTTCAACAACCCTTTCGACAAAAACAATGATGGCTTTATGGATGTGCCGCGTAATACCACTTATAATGTGATGAACCGCTGGGATTACTCTGTTCCTGATAAATACACCGGGCATTTTGGTATAAAGTACCTTGATGAAACCAGGATCGGCGGTTATATGAATTACAATCCGGAATCATTTACAGGCGACACTACCGGGATTAACAACGGAACGAAAAGCTATGGTATAAATATGCATACACAAAGGCTCGAAGGTTTCCTAAAGAACGGTATCATGTTTAAAAATAACGCTGACCGAAGCCTGGCGCTCATCCTTTCGGGCATTTATCACCGTCAGAACGATGAACTCGGTCTAAACCGATACCGCGGCGATCAAAAAAGTATGTATGCAAACCTCCTCTACCAGGACAGGATTGGTAATGAGCATCACAAATTCTTAAGCGGGCTCAGTTTTATGTACGATACCTACGATGAACAATACCTGCGGTACGATTTCACATACCTATACCAGGTTGCAGGAAAAGATAAAGATGCAACACCCGACAGCCTTTTCACTATTTACAGCATACACGACACAACCTACCAGCTTAACAGAGATGAAATTGTTCCCGGCGCCTTTTTTGAGTACACCATGCACCTTGCCGACAAATTTACCCTGATTGCCGGTATGCGTGCCGATCACCATAACCGGTACGGTTTGTTTTTCACACCCCGTATGCATATCCGTTACCTCGTTACTCCCGAAACAGTTGTCAGGGCTTCGGCAGGCAAAGGCTACCGCACAGCCAATGTGCTTTCGGAGAATTATGCTATTATGGCCAGCCAGCGAATCCTGCATATAAACCCCGATCTTGAACAGGAAAATGCCTGGAATTTCGGTATTAACGTTACCCGCGACCTGCACTTGTTTGGCCGCGAAGCCCAGCTTGATGCAGAATATTATCATACCCGTTTTCTCAATCAGGTGGTGGTTGACCTCGATAGTATGCCTTCGGATGTGTTTATTTACAACCTCCAAGGCCAATCATTTTCTAACATTTTGCAACTCCAACTCTCTTTGGAACCGGTAAAAAAACTTGATGTATTGGTTGCTTTCCGCCTCAACGACGTAAATATCACCGAAAACGGCAAACTGAGGCATAAAGCCATGAGCAGCCGGTATAAAGGGCTTTTCAATGTATCGTATGCCACAAAATTTGATAAATGGAAATTTGATGTTACCCTGCAACTGAATGGCCCTTCCAGGTTACCTGATACACAAAAAATGCCTGAGGCCCTTCGCCGGCCATCATCCTCTCCGGTTTATCCCCAATTACTTGGTCAGGTTACCCGAAAATTCAAGTATTTCGAAGTGTATATCGGAGGCGAAAATCTTACGAATTTTAAACAGGAAGATCCTATTACGGAATACGACAGGCCTTATCACACACACTTCGACACCTCGATGGTATGGGGGCCGATTGTTGGCGCGACGGTTTATGGCGGGTTACGCTACAGTATTAAGTAAATCGATCAATTGAGCTGTTTTCAGGCTCTTTCCAGTCGCCCGATTCCTTCATCAGATTAATGAGGGTATCGAGCGCCTCGGCCTGTGGAATGTTTTTGCGAACCACTTCCGACCGTTTATACAGCGTGATGGCTCCACGTCCGGCGCCAACGTAACCGTAATCGGCATCGGCCATTTCGCCCGGGCCGTTCACAATACAACCCATCACGGCGATTTTCAGTCCTTTGAGGTGCCCGGTTTTCTCCTTGATTTGTTTTAGCGTGGTTTCAATGTCAAAGAGGGTCCTTCCGCACGACGGACATGAAATAAATTCGGTTCGTGTTATGCGGGCGCGTGTTGCCTGCAGTATGCCGAACGCCACACGGGTAACTTCTTCCTGTTCAATTCCCGAAACAACAGGCCAAACAGCTTCTCCTATTCCATCAATGAGCAGTGAACCGAAGTGTATGGCGCTTTCGATCAAGAAATCAGGCAAGGCGAGATTTTCAAACTGTTTCTTCAGGACAATAGGTCGCTGGTCGGAAGCGGGTTGCAGGGCAATTTCTGCTTTTATGTTCTTTGAGCTACC
Source organism: Bacteroidota bacterium (assembly GCA_022711175.1). GTDB lineage: Bacteria > Bacteroidota > Bacteroidia > Bacteroidales > UBA4417 > UBA4417. Next base: position 119,755 of record JAKLFM010000003.1, read on the forward strand.
ATCCTGTATGTTTAGTTCTTTTTGCACCAGGCTTGTCACCGGGCCGACAGCAGAATTATTTTCATCTACAATACAAAGTACTTCAGCTTTTTCGGCAAGCACCTGAACAGGCCTGTTTCCGCCTATGCTGCCGGCAGCAATGGTTTCGCGTTTCCTGTAATTGAACGGGCTGAAAAGGTACCTATTGTTATTATCGTTATTCCTGCTTTCGGGCTTTTGGTGGTTTATAGCAATAAAAGCTGGGCTGTTTATCAGATTGTAATGTTGCGCAATTTTTTTGGCTACAGGAATTTCGTACAGCGGGTCACCGGTGAGTGAAACCCTGATGGTATCTCCAATTCCATCATTCAGTAAAGCACCTATACCGGCAGCCGATTTAATGATGCCATCTTCGCCATCGCCGGCCTCGGTTACCCCAAGATGAAGAGGGAAAGCCATACCTTCGGCCATCATTTTATCAACCAGCAGCCTGGTTGCCTGCACCATTACCCTTACATTGCTCGATTTCATGGAGATCACGAGGTTACGGAACCCTGCATCATCACATATCCGGGCAAATTCAAGCGCCGATTCAACCATGCCTTCGGCGGTATCGCCGTATCGACTCATGATGCGCCCGCTCAGGGATCCATGGTTGGAACCAATGCGCATCGCGGTACCGTTTTCGCGGCAAATCTTTAACAGGGGATGGATTCTTTCGGCAATACGTTCAAGTTCGAGCTTGTATTCGTTGTCGGAATATTCAGTGCGCACAGCCTGCCGGCGGTCGGCATAGTTGCCCGGATTTATGCGTATTTTTTCGACTATTGATGCGGCAACCTCGGCAGCACGATGGCTGAAATGTATGTCGGCAATAAGCGGAACTTTATACCCCTGCGAACGAAGACTTTTGCGAATCACGGCGAGGTTTTCGGCTTCACGTTCGCCTTGGGCGGTAATACGCACATATTCACAGCCTGCATCGGCGAGTTGCTTTACCTGGGCAACGGTTGCTTCGGTGTCGTTGGTATCGGTATTGGTCATCGACTGTACCCTGATAGGGTTGTTACCGCCCAACGGAACATCACCAATGAACACTTCGCGGGTTTGAAACCTGAACCTGTTGGGCGAATAGAACAACTCGTCAGAATAACTCATGATATGTTGGCTGATTTATGATGCAAAGATCATTATTCTGTAAAATTTGAGTGAAGAATAGTATGAAATTAAGATAATACATTCATTAATAATCAAATAGGCAAATGTATTTTTAAAACAAAAAGAATAGGCCCATTGAAAATGCCGGTCATTTGAATTTAAATTTTGATAATCCTGAACGAGTAGTTTCCTATCTTAAGCACATAGAGTCCCGGATGAAAGTTTGTCAAATCAATCCGGTCGTCAATCGGTTTTCCCGAGGAAACCAACTTCCCGCTGTAATCATATAATGCAAATTCTGCCAATTGAATCTTCAAATTATTATTAATGAACAAGATACCGCTGGTGGGATTAGGATATACTGATAATAACAATGGTTTCAGTATTCCATTACCAGTGAAAACAGGACAGGTATCGCAAACAACATTATTGCTTTCAGAGTAACATTCAAGAAGTCCACCTGCTGTCATACAATTAACCGGAATCAAGCCATCACTTGAACCAATGCCTTCAACCCAGAAAGATAGAATGCCGTAAAATTCATCCAAATAATTATACCGTTTATGGTAAGTACTACAATATAAGACAGAATCAATAGAGAGTATTGGTGCCGGATTTCCTGAACATCGATACGTGATAGAATCACCATAGTTCAGATTAAAATCATATAAAGGAGCGTAGGGGTAATTTGATAAAAACACTTTCTTATTTTCGACATCGTTTCTTATTCCACAGTAATAACCTGAAATCGTTGTGGCAGGCGACATAGTAGGTGCAGCATACCCGACATAGTATAATTTCTTGTAATTAACGTCATTGAGAATTGTGTCTCCGTTACAATAGAATCTTACTACTTCATGGACATAATCATTTGCATAAGTTACAAATATCCCTTGTTTAGTGTAATAATGACAAACCCAGTTCCCGTTATCAAAATCGAAAGGGGTGTAATTTTGTGCTTTGCCCCAAATGGCTATGTTCAGGATAATAATAATGCCTAAGAATCTTAGCATGATATCTTTATAATTTAACACTGTTATCCGACTAAAATGCATTATCGAAGTTTTATTCACGTAAGTGCATGATAATCAATTATTGGTTTTTATTTTTAGAAAGTCACCTCTAGTAGTTAAAAAGCAAATTGTGTTTGCAGTTCCAAAAAGGGCGATCCTCTTTTCTTCATGTATTCCCGCTTAGTGCTTCGCAGTAGTTCAAATACATCAAGTAAACTGATCAGATGGATTCGGACTAAGGAAGCCACAACTGAAAATGCTTTCTTTGTTTGAGCCATCTTTTGGATTACAGTCATAAGCAATTGCGCGATGAGTGTACACCAAACTTGTGTACGGATGGCATTTTCGTTTTCGCCATAGAAATAGTGTAGTTGAAAATTCTGTTTCATCTTTTTGAATAAAATCTCTATTCCCCAGCGCTTCTTGTATAAAAAGGCTATCTCTTCAGCTGTACTTTCCGTGCTATTGGAAAGAA
>JAKLFM010000030.1 GCA_022711175.1 Bacteroidota bacterium
CCTAACGATGGTAGTGAAATACCCCAGTCAATGGTCAGCATTTTCAACAACCTGTATATCCATCCTCTCACCGGCCAGGGTAATGACCCCATAAATCCTTTGAGCTTCATGGTTTTGCGTTCATCACCCTTACGCGAATGCGCAATTTTTTCCTGAATCAGGCTCACCGATTCTTCCAGTGTAAGCTTATCCGCATCCGGGAGATGTATGGTGCCCATCTGTCCGTCGCGTAACAGCACACTCACAACTGCATCAACATGATCGCGCCTGTATATTTTTCCACGCCGGACATAGGTATTCAGTTCAGGTACCTCGGTTGACATGGCCCTTGCCACTGCAAGGGTAAAAATGTGGGTCAGGGTTATTTTAACTCCCTGGCTTCGTTTGAGTTTTACATATTCATCGAGATCAGTAATGTCGAGTTCCACAAACCCGACAATCTTCGAATCGACCGGCTTGCGGTACATAGCGGTGGCGACTTTTCGCCAGGCTGTATTGAGGGATGGTCCGGTTTGCATTTGGTAAAAATAGAACATTCCGCCTATGCTCACAATAAAAAAATTCGAACGGTTAAAGCAGCCAATTCTCATTTGCATTCAAGCAAACTGTATGTGTAGTCACTTTTACTGATAAGATCAATTAACCATATGAAAACCCATTGCATTATTAATCGTACAATTTTATGTTGAAAGTCGGGATACTTTGTGCCACATCGCTGAACAAATTCAATGCTGAAGTTTTGATGCAGATCGCCAAATCAGTAACCGGAGTGTCGTTGGAATGTATTATTGATGAACGGCCGCTTGAGAGTAATTACCAACGATTCAAATCAAGCCTGAGAGAAAGGCGGGGCGCCTACGTACTTTTTATATCGCTCTACAAAATTTTCAGAAAGAATGGCCGACGATTTGTCACGCAAGATATCAGCAAATTCTATAAAATTCCATTTCAGACTATTTATGATCCCGCATCGGTCAATTTTCCTGAAACGATCAAATCACAGGCGTTCGACATCCTGGTACATTTGAATGGTTTCGACGGCGTTATAAATAAACGGCTTTTCGAAATTCTGCCGGTTGGCGTTTTGGCCTATCATCACGGAGATTTGAGGGAATATCGCGGACAACCGCCGGCATTGTGGGAACTGTTTAACGGTGAAAACTCGGTAGTATCAACCATTCAGAAGCTGAATGAATGGACCGATACCGGAATTCCAATTCTTGAAAAAGAAGTTCCTATACTAAAAACCGACAATCTGCTGAGTTTGCGAAATCGCCTGTATTCCTCCGTAACTACGTTGATGGCACAAGCCCTGCTTCATTATGCCCAAGGGAAGCCTGAACCTCCGCACCCGGGAACTTATGGCACATTGTATGCCGATCCAACCATCATTGAGTGGACCATACTTCAATTCAGAATTTTACGCCGTAAAGCGAGGCATTGGAATTCGAAACTTCCAAAAATATCCGTACTTGAATTTGTATTCTCAGAACTCAAGATCAGGAATCGCTGATAATGTACTGATTTTGTACACTTTAGACTATTGATCCTTATAGGAGTCTGTTCAGCATATTATTGTCCACAATCTTTTGATGAGTTATATGTTACCTTTGGGCTGTTAATACTGCCCAATGAAAACATTATTACGAAAAAAGGCCATAGTGTGCATCGGTATTTGTGCGATGATATCCTTACTGTTTTTTTCATGTGAACCGCTTGCCACAAGCTTCGACGATACCGAAGACGCCGTGCTGTACCAGGCATCCACGCTCCGGCAAATACCACAGCCCGATTCGTCCATAAAGGTCATGACCTGGAACATCAGGTTCGGGATTGGCCGTTCTCCCTGGTTTGGCGATGCCTGCGGCAATAACACAGTATTTACCAAAGAGGAAGTAATGCCGCATCTCGATTCGATCGTGGATGCCATCAACATGATAAGGCCTGATATACTGATGCTACAGGAATGCGATGTTGCTTCTCAGCGGACTGCTTACACCAATGATCTTCAGTATATTATCGACAATACGTATTTTAACTATGCTGCGTATGTTCCTGAATGGAAAGCGCAGTTCATCGCAAGCGACGGACTTGGACGTATGGACATGGGACAGGTGATCCTGTCGCGGTGGCCAATTACTGACTCGAAAAGGATAAACCTGGCAGCGCGGGGTGACCAGAGTGGATTGGTAAATTATTTCTACCTACACTCCTGTATCATTACCGGTAATATCAAAATTCCGGGGTTCGAAGAATTTTCAGTGCTCAACATTCATGCTTCGGCATTTGCCACTGACGATACCAAGAAAAAACACTACGAGGAGTTTAAATCCATGCTCGACAAAATTGATGCTGAGGGCGGCTATTTCATCGCAGGTGGCGACCTCAATGAATTGCCTCCCGGAAGCGATTCAACCGACTTTTGTTTTGAAGATATGTGCCCGGGCGAATCGTTTCACCAGCCCGGCGATGACCCGCAACACAAGGACGGCAGCAACTATACTCCCGAAATCACCTGGCTGCAACCTTTGTACGACGCATACAAATGTGCAGTACCGCTTGATCGTTACCAGCAAAACCAGGAAGCCTATTTCACCCACACCACACGCCCGGGTCATTTTTGGGACCGTACCCTCGATTATCTATTCACTAACCACCGTTGGGTAAAAGATTCGGATGTCACCCACCAGTATCTGCTCAGGTATTCCGACCACGCACCGGTAACAGCCAGGTTCCTCCTGAAAAAGGAAAATTAGAAAATCATAAGATCATTGTTTAAACCATTTTATTTCAAGAACTTATGAAACGGACATTCCTGGCATTCGCACTCTTATTGATCTTCACGGCACTGTTGCAGGCACAATCGCAGTTTACAGGCAGGTTTATGGGCTACAATACCGCTTACCTTTTGCCCGAAAAGAAATGGGAAAGCGGTATCAGGCAGCCACTTCGCGTAGGGTTATCGCAAAAAGCGGAGATATACTCCACCGTCCTTGCCCTGCCACTTACCCCAAATGCAGGAATTAAAATAGCATGGGGAGAGTTGGGCGGTTTCAGATTTGCCACTGCGCATTCGCTGAGTGTGCCTTCGCCGGTTCTTAATATGCTGAGCCGCAATGGGATCGGTGGTTTCATCTCGCCCGAGTTCACCTTTCCGTTTATTTTATCCATCAATAACTCTGTGCTCGCCTCAAGGCCGCTGTGCTATTCAGCCTTGCTCACTATTAAAGCCGAATTTCTCTTTGCCCTTAGAGGCGGCGAAATTGACCCGCAGTCAACCATTGACCTGCCGATCATGTACCCGCGCATGGCGCATTACTACAAGGGAACATCGGTGAGACTTGCGGCAAATGTAAGAGCGCCCATCTGCCATAAAGCCGGCGTGGAAGAAGGAGTTGAAGTATTCATGATTACCAGGTCCGGGAATAACTTCTTTGCTGAGAATACAGGCTATGTTTACTGGAAAATGTGTAAAAAAATGCGATTGAAAGCCGGGTATAACCTTTCGTATGGCTCCTACCCTTTCGGGAATCACTGGCAGCTATGGCCTTCGGTTGACCTGTTGCTAGGAAATCTCAGATAAACAACATCCGGAATTTATAACTCGATCCCGAAATGCAAAAAGTTCCGCGTTGCCTCTATTGTAATGCAGGCTCAGAGACAACAGCCCTGAAGCAGGAAACGGAAAAAATTGCCGGTCTTGATAAAGGATTTCACTATTGCAGCGATGCCTGTCACCAGGGAATCGTCACTTATGCTGCAACCGTCAGCCATGAATCGAACCGTTTCCTGCTGCTGATATTGGGCGCCGCTTTTTCATTCATCCCGTTCGTACTCCTTGCACTTCTTACTCCATACCATGGCGTTATCTCCTCGCTTGCCATAGCCATGCCATTGATACTTGTCGGTTTAGTAATTACCCGGTATCCGTTTGTAACGCCCGAAACGATCAGATTTTGGGGAATCAGAAAAAGTGTGGCAGTGGCGAAGCGGCTTGGAGTTGGCATGATACTGCTGGGTGTTGCAGCCGCGGTAGTGCTTTGGCTGTTGCGTTAGAATAAGACTGCATGCTGCTGTTGGTTACAACTTTTTAACATCTGCCTATAAATTTCTGTCAATCTGAACCATAAGGCCTGTTTTTGGTTTAAATTGCATTGATTTTTCGAGCATATAGTATTTGAAACATAATAATCCATAAAACATGCAGGTATTTGCTGCCAATGTAGAAGAATACATTTCCCTGGTTCCGGACGATCGCCGGGAAGCATTCATGAAACTTCGCGAAACAATACAGTCAGCCATTCCCAAGGGTTTCAGAGAAGAAATGAGTTACGGAATGATTGGCTATGTTGTGCCGCACTCAATTTATCCTTCAGGGTACCATTGCAACCCCAAACTCCCTCTTCCCTTTGTCAGTATTGCCTCACAGAAAAATTTCATCAGTTTTTACCATATGGGAATCTATGCCAATCCCTTGTTGCTTGAATGGTTCACAGGAGAATACACGAAGCAAACCGGCACAAAGCCCGATATGGGTAAAAGTTGCATCCACCTCAAAAAGCCCTGGAATATTCCTTACGCACTTTTCAGTGAACTGATGGGCAAAATCACGGTGCAACAATGGATAAATTTATATGAATCGAACTACAAGAAAAAGTGAACCAAATCGTTAATTATCAGATAATAAACCGTTAACCAACCTTAACCAAAACCAATCCCATGAAAATCCTGAAAAACATCCTTTATGCAATCGTCGGGCTGATTGTAATCATGCTGCTCATCGGCCTTTTTGTTTCGAAAGACTATGCTGTTGAACGGCAGGTAACCATCGACAAATCAAAAGATGTTGTTTTTGATTATGTCAAATACCTCAAAAACCAAAACACTTATAGCGTTTGGATTAAAGCTGATCCCAACATTAAAACCAACTTTACGGGAACCGACGCAACTCCGGGATTTATTTCAGCCTGGGAAAGCCTCGATAAAAATATTGGCAAAGGAGAACAGGAAATCACAAAAATTGTTGACGGCGAGCGTATTGATTACGAGTTAAGGTTTATGGAGCCCATGAAAGCTACCAATCTGGCTTACATGACTACCGAATCAGTCACCGAGGGGCAGACGCTGGTGCGGTGGGGCTTCTCCGGCCATATGAAATACCCGATGAACCTTACATTGCTATTCATGAATATGGACAAAATGATCGGCAAGGATTTTGAAGATGGACTCCTCAATCTCAAAACCATTCTCGAATCGCAACCGGCGCCCATGCCTGCCGATACATTGGCAAAACCCGAATAGCCATTTAATGCCCGAAAATCAAATCAGAAACAGGCTGTACAACCGCATTGGGGCTATTGTAATCATAGCAGTAGCCGTAATTCTCCTTTTTCGGTTTGTAAGCCTCAAAATCACAGAGCGGAATACACGTATTGAGAATGACATTATTCTTGACAAGCTCCAGGCAACGGCTAAACTCGTGATTTGGGAGCAGGATTTCAAGATCGTGAATATTACCACGATGGAAAAGAAATACTTTGGCTCCGACCTCCTGAAATTTACTGAAAAAGTGTCAACCACCGCCCGAGGGCGTATCGGTTTTCATATTGACCTTGGCGATACTGTGAATACACACTTCAGGGTTGAAAAAGATTTGATCGAAATTCATGCACCGTTGCAAATCACCTACGTGAGCGTTGACAACAGTACCATTGAGCAAATCAAGGAAGCATCGTACGATCCAACCCTCGAAATCGACAATGAAGAGATCATCAGGCGCCTTGGTGAAATTGCACTGCGTCAGCAACTTCAGCCTGCTCTCGCGAAGGCCTCAAAGCTCACCCTTTCACAACAGGAGAAAAGCCTGGAGTCCATTACCGGTAAACCGGTGAAGATCGTACTTACCGGCATGCCATCACTGGAAAGCGGACTTAAAAAGATAAAAATGAACTAAATACATTCATATCACTGTCAATAACATCACAATGAAATCATTAACCATTCTTGCGGCCGGAATTATTTTCCTGGCAAGCTGCCAATCAGAATCTGCAATGAAAAAAGCTTACCAATGGCCCGATGTGCCTGCTCCTGTATGCGAGAAGAAAGCAAAAGACCTTGTTGCGCACGGCGATACACGAATTGACAATTACTACTGGCTGAACGACTACTTCCGCAAAGGTCCCGACAGCACCAAAGTGGTAGACTACCTTAAAGCCGAAAACGTCTACCTCGACACCATGATGGCTGGTACAAAGGACTTTCAGCAGAAGCTATACGACGAAATGAAAGCCCGCATCAAGGAGAAGGATGAAAGCGTACCGGTTTTCAAAAACGGTTACTATTACTATACGAGGATGGTCGAAGGCAAAGAATATTATGTGTATTGCCGCAAAAAAGCAAGCCTTGAAGCACCCGAAGAAGTTCTTCTCGATGTCAACGAGATGGCAGAAGGATCAGAATATTTCGCAGCTTCCGGCTTTGCCGTAAGTCCTGACAATAATCTGCTTGCCTACGGCGTGGACAAGGTTTCGCGGAGGCAGTATGCACTTTACGTTAAAAACCTTACTACAGGGGCTATAACTCTCGAAGTGACGACCGGTACGGGAGGAAATCCAGTGTGGGCAAGCGATAACAAGACACTTTTCTATGCTAAGAACAATGCCGAAACATTGCTTTCTGAAAAAATCATGAAACATACCTTGGGCACTCCCGATAAAAACGATGTGGCGGTTTACACCGAAAAAGACCCGACGAACTATATAGCCGTATGGAAAAGCAAATCCGATAAGTACATTTTTATCACCTCCGAATCAACACTTAGCAGCGAGCTGCGTTTCATCCCTGCCGATAATGCTTCAGCACAATTTGTTGTTTTTCAACCCCGTATGAAAGATGTTCTATACAGTGTCGAACATCTGAACGACAATTTTGTCATCCTCACCAACCTCGAGGCCTTGAATTTCAGGCTCATGCAAACACCCGTGGGGAAAACCAGCCGTGAAAACTGGACTGAAATTATTGCCCATCGCCCCGATGTTCTCGTTGAATCGTTCGAACCGTTTAAAGACTTTATGGTTGTTACCGAGCGCAAGGACGGGCTTATCAATTTCCGAGTGATGGATCTCGCGGGCAAACAGGAGCATTATATCAAATTCGACGAGCCGGCTTACCTTGCTGCAACTGATGCCAACGCCGATTACAACGCAAAAGTGTTCCGCTACAGCTACACATCGCTTACAACACCGCGATCGGTGTATGACTACACGATGACTGACCGTTCGAAAAAGCTGATGAAGCGGCAGGAAGTGATCGGCGATTTTAAACCCGAGAATTACATTACCGAAAGGCTGATGGCCAAAGCTGCTGATGGTTCCGAAGTTCCCATTTCGCTGGTTTACAGGAAAGGCCTGAAGAAAAACGGCAACGCCCCGCTGCTTCTCTATGGTTATGGTTCCTATGGCTACAGCATGGATGCTACCTTCAGTAGCAGCAGGCTGAGCTTGCTCGACAGAGGATTCGTGTATGCCATTGCACATATTCGCGGCGGACAGGAAAAAGGCCGCCAGTGGTACGAAGACGGCAAAATGCACAAGAAGATGAATACTTTCACCGACTTTATCGCCTGCGCCGAATATCTTGTTAATCAAAAGTTTACATCACCCGAACACCTTTATGCCATGGGCGGCAGTGCCGGCGGACTGCTGATGGGCGCCATCGTAAATCTCCGTCCCGACCTTTGGAATGGTGTCGTTGCCCAGGTGCCTTTTGTTGATGTGGTGACCACCATGAGCGATCCCACCATCCCGCTCACCACAAACGAATACGACGAATGGGGCAATCCAGCCAGTAAGGAAGACTACGACTATATGAAATCGTATTCACCCTATGACAACGTTGAGAAGAAAGCTTACCCGAACATGCTGGTAATGACCGGATTGCACGATTCGCAGGTACAATATTTCGAACCGGCCAAATGGGTAGCCAAACTCCGGGAATTGAAGACCGACAAAAACGTGCTCCTTCTTAAAACCAATATGGAAACCGGCCATGGCGGCGCTTCCGGCAGGTTTAAGTACCTGAAGGATATTGCCCTCGAATATGCGTTTATGTTTGCGCTGGAAGGGATCAGCGAGTAGAGCATATGCACACCGCTATTCCGGGTGATGAGTTCATAGCTTACTGAACAATTGCTAAAAGGCTCCGATAATGGGCCTTTTGCCTTTCGTAATTCAGGATTACCAGCCTTACCGCGCTTTTCGGTAGTAAATGAACTCAATTTCTATTGATCGGCGAGATATGCCTGTAATTCCTGCACATGATCAGGTTCGACCCATTTCACTTCAGGGTCGCGCCTCAACCAGGTGAGCTGCCTTTTGGCATAACGGCGTGTGTTGGTTTTGATGTTCTCAACAGCTTGTGGCAGTGTGATATTACCGTCCAGATAATCAAACAGTTCCTTGTAACCAACCGTATTTAAGGCTGTCAGGTGACGGAACGGGAGCAGCGATCTCACCTCTTCAAGCAGTCCGTCATCCATCATTTTGTCAACCCGACGGGCGATTCTTGCAAAAAGAACCTCACGCGGGAGGTTCAGCCCAATTTTAACAATATTGAAATCGCGGACCTTTGGCTGGCCGGCGCGCAATTCAGAATATGGTTTTCCGGTCGAAAGCACAACCTCAAGTGCCCGCTGAAGCCTCACAGGATTCATCAAATCTACTGACCTGTAATACTCAGGGTCATGTTTAAACAGCAAATTCTGCAGCTTCTCAATACCTTCGTCGCGCAGCAGGCCTTTCAGGTAACTGCGCAGTTCCGGGTCGGGATCGGGGAAATCATCTATGCCATTACAAACAGCATCAATGTACAATCCTGAACCTCCGGCCAGTATAACATATTGGTTCTCTGCAAACAACGCCGGCAGCAATGTAAGAACTTCCTGCTCAAAGCGCGAAACATTGTAATAATCATGTATGGAAAGATGCCCCAGTAAAAGGTGGTGCACACCTTCCATTTCTTCAACCGAAGGTTTTGCGGTACCAATCTTCAGCTCTTTGTAAAACTGGCGGCTGTCGGCCGAAATCACCGAAGTATTAAGCATTTTTGCCAGAGCAACAGCAAAAGCTGTTTTACCAACCGCGGTAGGCCCTTCGATAACAATAAGCGTATTTTTGGAATTATCGTCAGACATTCCCTGATGTCCGGTGATTACTACCATTCAGGTTCAGTGGTGAAATTCTCGTCGATTTCCTCTTCCATGCCACCATCTTTTATCATGTCGTCAAGTTCCTTCATCATGGCTTCCTCGTCAGGATCGTCGAGAAAAGAAACCGCAGTTGGCAGAATAGCAGCAGCCAGCGAACCTTCTTTCTTCACGCAGACAGGGTATTCTTTTTTCTCATCAGTGTCAAGAATACGGGTAAGTTCCAGGTAAAAGGTCTTGGTGTTCAGGAAATCGTATTCATAGATAAAGCGCTGGTGCGGATCTTCGATAACATCTTTCAGCCTCACCTGGTCCATAACGCTGATAGGCATTTTCATTTCGGGCGCCGATTCATCATCGGTATCAGCAACAGGCTGAGCCTCTTCGCCTTCCATCATGTCAATGAGTGTAATCTCTTTCGACTTTTGCCATTTGCGGTCGCAAACAAAGAACGAGGCCAGCTCATTTCCTTCGAGGCCGACACATTGCCTGATGATATCGTGAAATTCCCTGAAAGTCTGATTGGGCTTGATCTCAATATCACGAAGGAAGTCTTCCTGGTCTTCGAATAAAAGCCTGAATCGGTATGCTTGCATAACTGGTATAGTGTTTTTGCGAGTATAAAATTACAACTATTTTCTTTAATCCGGCTTGGTTTGCAGCCGGGATTTTCATTTATCGGGTAATGGTGTGCTGTCAATGATTTTCAAGCCTAGTTTAGCTCCTTCGGCCACCATGAAATTATAAGCAGCATCGAACTCATTGGGTATCAATCCATCCAGAATGGCTTCGCGAATGGCGGTTTTAATAATCCCAACACTTTTACTAGGTTCAATGCCAAACGATTTCATGATGAGTTCACCTGTTACAGGAGGTTGCCAGTTGCGCAAGCGGTCTTTCTCCTCGATCTCAACCAGTTTCTGCCTTACGATCTCAAAGTTCTTCATATAACGCTTCACCTTCTCGGGATTCTTGGAGGTGATATCCGCTTCGCACAAAGTCATCAGGTCGTCAATATCGTCGCCTGCATCGAACAGCAGCCTCCGCACAGCGCTATCGGTAACCTCTTCCTGCGAAAGCACGATCGGGCGAAGGTGAAGCTGAACCAACTTCTGCACATACTTCATTTTTTCGTTCATCGGGAGTTTCAAACGGCTGAAAATCGATGGGATCATTTTCATTCCCCTGAACTCGTGGCCGTGGAAAGTCCAGCCGGTGTCCTTGTCGAAACGCTTGGTTGCCGGTTTGGCAATGTCGTGCAGCAATGCCGACCATCGCAGCCACAGGTCATCGGTATTAACTGAAATGCGGTCGAGCACTTCGAGGGTATGGCTGAAGTTATCCTTATGTCCTTTACCGTCAATGTATTCCGCTCCTTTGAGTGCAACGAACTGCGGAAATATGAGCTCCAGCAGCCCTGCATCATCCAGCAGTTTAAAGCCCAACGAAGGCTCTCTCGAAAGTATGATCTTGTTGAGTTCGTCGGTGATACGCTCTTGCGAGATGATGGAAATACGTTCTTTATTGCGGCGGATTGCTTCAAATGTTTCGGGAATAATGCGGAACTGTAATTGTGTGGCAAAACGGATGGCGCGCATCATACGCAAGGGATCATCCGAAAAGGTAATGTCAGGGTCCAAAGGGGTGCGTATCAACTTGTTGCGAAGATCATCGAGTCCGCCGAACGGATCGGACAACTGGCCGAAATCTTCTTGTCGCAAACTTATCGCCAGGGCGTTGATAGTGAAGTCGCGACGCAACTGATCGTCCTTTATCGTTCCGGGCTCCACATCAGGCTTGCGTGAATCGCCCCGATAGCTCTCCTTGCGGGCGCCCACAAATTCAATCTGCCAGTTACGGTAGTTGAACATAGCCGTTCCAAAGTTGCGGTAAACCGCCACTTTTGAGACCTTGAGCTTTGCTGCCGCCGCTTCAGCCAGTTTAACGCCGTCGCCCGCTGTAACAATGTCAGCATCCTTCGAAGGACGGTCAAGCAGATAATCACGCACAAACCCACCGATAACATAAGCATCGGAATTCATCTCCTTTGCGGCTTCGGCAACAATACCGAAAAGTTTGTGGTGAATGGCTTGGCTGAGGTTGGGCATAATGAGTTGAAGAGGTAAAATCAGTGTTTTGCAAAACGGCAAATTTACGGTTTTCGTCTGTAAGCAGGAACCAACAAATTTTCTTCGTTAGCTCTTGCAAATCAAAACCGAAATCCTAATTTTGACATACCTAATTTTTTCTGAAATCATTTACCTAAACCCTTGATAATATGGCAAAAAGAACTATTGTTGCGATGCCCGGTGACGGCATCGGCAAGGCAGTAATGGCGGAAGCAATTCGCGTGCTCGACGCTGCCGGATTTGATGCTGAATATGTTAATGGCGACATTGGATGGGAATTCTGGTGCAAGGAAGGCAACCCGCTCCCCGACCGAACCATCGAACTGCTGAAGAAGCACAAAATAGCACTTTTCGGTGCAATCACTTCCAAACCTAAGGACAAAGCCACAGCCGAACTGTCGCCTGAACTGCAGGGCAAAGGATACCAATATTACAGCCCTATCGTGAGCATGCGCCAGATGTTCGACCTCGACATTTGCCAGCGCCCATGCCGCACCTTCAAAGGCAACCCCCTAAACTTTATCCGCCGTGGTAAAGGTGGCGCCATTGATGAGCCTGTTATCGACACCATGATCTTCCGCCAGAATACCGAAGGGCTTTACGGTGGTGTTGAATGGACCAATCCTCCTGACAATGTGTATGATGCACTCATGACTCATCCCAAATTCAAGGAGAACTTCGCATGGTGCCCGCGTCCCGAATTAGCAGTTTCAACACGCATTTTCACAAGGAAATACACTACCCGTATCGTGAAAGCTGCCTTTGAATATGCCAAAGAGAAGGGATTTAAGACTGTTACTGTTTGCGAAAAGCCCAATGTGATCCGCGAAACCTCAGGCATGATGCTGAAGGTTGCTCAGGAAATGGCTAAGAACGAATATCCTGATATCCGCGTTCAGGATGTGAACATTGATGCACAGATGATGTGGCTCACCAAGAACCCCGAAACCTATAACGTTATCGTAGCCGGTAATATGTTCGGTGATATTGTTTCCGACGGTTTTGCCGGACTGGTAGGCGGCCTGGGTTTTGCCTGCAGCGCCAACATCGGTCCTGAAGTGGCTGTTTTTGAACCCACTCACGGCTCAGCACCTAAGTATGCCGATTATCCGGTTTCAATCGTTAACCCGATCGCTATGGTAATGTCCGCCTGCATGATGCTCGACCATATTGGTGAAGGCCAGATGGCCGAACGTATCCGCAAGGCCATTGCTGCCGTTGTTGAAGAAGGCAAAGTATTGGCTTACGATATGCTGAAACTCAGCGGCTCACCCGATGTTATCAGCCAGGGGGCAGCTTCAACACGCCAAATGGCTGACGCCATTATTGAAAAACTGTAATAAAATTGAAATAATCACAGCCCTGCTGTTTCCGAAACGAAATGGCAGGGTTTTAATTCTCTGATTATGAACATAGAACAGAAATTTATTGATCAGGCCAAACAACTCTGGCCCGAACTTGATTGGATTAATGATCCGGCCCTCCGTAAACAAACCACCGACACATGGGCACTGGCATTGCAAAAGAGTGTTCTCACACCTGAAGATCTCAACACCATTCCATTCACACTGCTTTGCGGCCCCGACCTCAAAGTCACGTTCATGGATCACAAACGCTGCGTGGTTCACGTTGCCAAAGATGCCGGAAACAAAATGAATGAATTCTTCAGGACCGACCTTCCTGTAAATATGGATGTTCTGATAGCCGGGGCTATTCTTGCCGATGTTGGCAAACTGCTTGAGTATGAGCTCAAGGACGGGAAATCAATGCAGGGAAGTTATGGTAAATACCTGCGCCATCCTTTCTCGGGAGTATCATTGGCTGAGCAGTGCGGAGTTCCGGCTCCTGTTTGTCATATCATCGCCACTCATGCCGGTGAAGGTGATATGGTAAAACGGTCGGTAGAGGCCTACATCGTGCATCACGCTGATTTCATGACATTTGAGCCCTTCAGGGAGAGGCTGAAAGTCTAGTTGCGCGCTGCAAAGTTTTTTTTCACGCAGAGACGCAAAGACGCAAAAACAGTAGTGGATTGTTGAAATTGAGGATAACATATAAATCACGATTTCGGAATGACTGAAAATGAAATAGCCACAGTATTGGTTGACATCTTTTACAGGATTCACACCACGCTAGGCCCAGGTTTGTTTGAATCAGTCTATGAAGAAGTGATTTGCTATGAACTTGAGCTGCTTGAAATACAATATGAAAGGCAGCCTGAGATTCCATTGATTTATAAAGGTCATAGACTGCCAGCTGGTTTCAGAGCCGATTTAATTGTCGAAAACAAAGTAATAGTCGAGATAAAATCAGTTGAAGACCTTGCGGCAGTGCACTATAAACAACTGCAAACATACCTGAAACTGACCGGGCTTAAACTTGGTCTCCTGGTCAATTTCAATTCAAATCTAATCAGAGACGGAATACACCGGATTGCTAATAAACTGTGAACAGTACTCATGTTTTGAATACTACTTCGCGCCTTAGCGCCTTCGCGTGATGCAATAAAACCCTAATCTTAAAAAGAAACGACATGACAATAATCGAGAAAATAATCGCTGCACACAGCAAACAATCAACAGTAAAACCCGGCGATATCGTTGATGTATTCATCGATGCCCGCGTTGCCCGCGATTTTGGCGGAGCCAATGTGGTTGAAAACATCCTGAATAACGGCCTTACCGTTGACGATCCAACCCGCACATTCTTCACGTTCGACTGCAATCCCGGCGGCTCCGACCAGAAATATGCCGCCAACCAGCATTTCTGCCGCCTGTATGCCCGTCAAAACGACATTAAAGTTTATGATGTCGATTCCGGCGTAGGTACTCATTTAGCCATCGACAAAGGAATTGCCTATCCTGGCAGCACCTTCGTTTCTACCGACTCGCATGCCAATATTATGGGAGCCATCGGCGCATTTGGGCAAGGAATGGGCGACCAGGATATTGCCGCAGCCTGGGCAAAAGGCTCGGTATGGTTCAAAGTTCCCGAATCAGTGAAAATCATCCTCAAAGGAAAACGCCCCGCCGGCGTATCAGCTAAGGACATCGTGCTCAATCTGCTCAATATATACGGCGCCAATAAACTCCTGGGGTATTCGGTTGAAATTGAAGGCGAAGCTGCCGATGAACTTACGCTGGACGAAAGGATAACCATTGCTTCGATGGGTACCGAAATGGGCGCCATTATCCTGATGTTTGCTCCCAGCAACAAGGTATTGGACGAACTTGAAGCCCGCACCGGCAAACGTTCAAAAGGTATAAATGCAGATGCCGATGCCGAATATGCTTTCGTTCACGATGTTGATGTTACCGGATTTGTCCCAATGGTTGCCAATCCCGGCCATCCGCACGACGATGTACCGGTTGCTGTTGTTAAGAAAACCAAAATAGATTCAGCTTTCCTGGGCAGCTGCACAAACGGACGTCTCGAAGATTTGCGCATCGCTGCATCTATTTTAAAAGGCAGGAAAGTAGCCCCGGGTGTTGTTTTCAAAGTAGTACCCGCAACTGATGAAATCTGGAGACAGGCTTTGGATGAAGGATTGATCCAGGTTTTCAAGGATGCCGGCGCCCTCGTTTCAAATGCCGGGTGTGCAGGCTGTGCCGCAGGACAGATCGGGCAAAATGGGCCCGAAGAAGTTTCCATCAGCACAGGCAACCGTAATTTCGCCGGCAAACAAGGCAAAGGATCTATGTTTCTGGCATCGCCTGCAACTGTATCAGCTTCGGCTATAGCCGGTTATATTACGACTCCTGACGAAATTCCTGAATCACCGGCAGTTTTTGAAAAGAAAGCTTCGGTAACCCGCGAGGTGAAACAAAAGGAGAAAACTGCAAAACCAACCGTAGTTGAAGGAAATGCCTGGGTGATTGAAAAGGACGACATCGATACTGATATGATCTTCCACAACCGCTATCTCACCATAACCAACATTAATGAGATGGGGCAATACACTTTCGATAACCTGAAAGGCTTCGAGGATTTTGCAAAAAAGGCCGAGCCGGGAGATATCGTGTTCACCAATAAAAACTTCGGCGCCGGATCATCGCGTCAACAGGCAGTGGATTGTTTCCAGTCACTTGGCATTTCGGCCATCATTGCCGAATCTTTCGGTGCCATATACGAACGCAACGCTATTAATGCCGCCTTGCCAATACTTACCTACAAACCCGGTCAGTTGCAGGAATTACAGCTCGAACAGGGCGACCGTGTGAAGGTGGATTTCAATACCGGAGAAGTTACCAACCTCAATAAGGGTAAAACTGTCGTGATCAACAAGTTTTACGACGCCCAATTGCAGATCTACAAAAACGGAGGTCTTCTCTAGGAATTTGCTGTATATCAATAAAATGCCCGGATCATTACCGGGCATTTTTATTTTTCTTTACCTGCCTGAAGCCCAAATCGTTTCAGGTACATCAGCATAATGCCCGGCACAAGAAATGGAAGCGAGAATGCCAGCGACATCAGCACATTCCCTTTGTCCCCGATGATCAAAAGGTAAACTCCCATCACCAATGCCCCGGTAATCATGATCACTGCTCCTCTCCTGGTGCGAAACCAGGAGACAACAAATCCAGCCACAGTAAATAAGATCATGATAATGATGGGGATAGCCCCGGTTTTGCCGTCGAGCAAATCACCAACTCCTTCGCCCACGAGGAACAACACAAAAAACAGCGACGCCAGCGAGCCAATGGCCATTGCTGAGCCTTGCAACGAACTGTGCAGTGAAGGTAGTTTCATATTAAGAGCCGTATTTGCTTGTTACTGAGATATATCCCGGGTAAGTGAGCGCATAGGAGCCAACCGTAATTGTCGGCTGAATCTTCATTGTGAACCTGGTTGGCTCATTACCGGCGCCGGCAAGGTTCATTCCGAAATTGATAATAGCATCTGCGCTTTTGCCACTCAGCGCTTCTTTCAGGTCAATGCTCATCTGCATTGGGACAATAGTTGTGCCGTTAGCGGGAATTGTGTAAGCGCTGTTCACCACGCCGCGGGTCATCTCAATATCGTCAATAAGCAAAATCCAGTCGAACCTGGTCATTTTGGCGACCGACGCATTGGGATTATTCACCTCAGTGTTTAAAGTGAACGTAAGCGGGAACTGGTTTGTGGCCACCGCTGCAGCAAGTTTAGCACCGTCAACAAGGGTGAGATCCGATACTTTCTTGATATTCTGCACATTAATACCTGCTAAGGTGAGCTGCTTTACCGATTCGAGGCGAAATTTACAATTAACAATATTTGCCATCTGCCCGACCTGCTGTAAAACTTCGCATGAGATGAGCAACAGGGTGAAGGCTGTTAAAACAAGGAATGTCCTTTTCATCATTACATTTTTGAGAAGCAAAAAAACAAAAAGTATTCCCAACCTAGCCAGATTGAAGTTATTTAGAATAAGTTGAAATAAAGTGAACTGTCGGGGTAATCAAATTAATTACGATATTTGAGCAATTAAATACCGGATTATTCGAAATAACCTATGGCAAGAATTGTAACATACTCCGAAGCGGCTTCCATCGGAATGCACGGCCTTGTTCTCATTGCCAGGGCAGGCGAAGTGATCAACGTTCAGAAAATTGCCGAAATCACCAATTCCTCCAAACACCACGTTGCCAAAGTGATGCAGCGGTTGGTGAAAGACGGTTTCCTGCAGTCGAGCCGCGGGCCGCAAGGCGGATTCATCCTGAATGCGGATCCTAAACAGTTGACCTTGCTGCAAATCTATGAATCCATCGAAGGAGAAGTGAAAGTTCTCAATTGCCCGCACGATAAGCCGATATGCCCTTTCGACAAGTGTATCCTTGGCAATGTGGTTCCGCGCATGACGACTCTTTTCAGGGAACAACTCTCAAACACCACCCTTTTCGACCTGATGCAATAAATAGCATCGAAATCGTGCTTTTTCCAATTATTTTTTCACGTTCAGAATAATTAAGTATATTTGCGTACTCAATTACCTAATTAAATTTTCATAAGGATCATCGTTACGACCATCCTGAAAAACAGAAGAATCTGATCATAAAACATCACGAAAATGCTGCGTAAAATCATTCAGATAGATGAAGATAAATGCAATGGCTGTGGCCTGTGTATTCCCAATTGCCACGAAGGCGCACTTCAAGTCATTGACGGGAAAGCCCGCCTGGTGAGCGACCTCTTTTGCGACGGACTTGGCGCCTGTATCGGCCATTGCCCTGAAGGCGCAATAGAAATTATTGAGCGAGAAGCCCAACCGTACAACGAAACACTCGTGATGGAGCAGATGGCAAAAATGGGTCGCAATACCATTCTGGCGCATCTCGAGCACCTTCGCGACCATAACGAAGAAGCCCTTCTGAAAGAAGCCATCGCCTACATTAAAAGCAATGGCATCGACCTTAGCCCGGAAGCTGAAAGCGAGAAACCTGCAAAAGTCGCCGCAACATTCCCCACACTAAAGGAAGCCATCAAGCAAACGCGAGAAGCCAGCGGGTCTTCATGCGGTTGTGCGGGCTCCGCGCCAATGGATTTCCGCATCGATATGGACAAAGTGAATGCAGCCGGAGTTGCCGCTGCTGTTGCTGAGGTCACCCCTACCCCGTCGGAACTCAGGCAGTGGCCGGTACAGTTTCACCTGATTAACCCGAATGCTTCATACTTCCAGGGCGCTGATGTTGTGCTGGCCGCCGATTGCGTTGCCTTTGCCATGGGTGATTTCCACAACAGGCTGCTCAAAGGCAAATCACTGGTGATCGCCTGTCCTAAACTCGACTCGAACAAGGATGCTTATGTTGAAAAGCTTACGGCCATGATTGCCCAGTCCAAAATAAACACACTCACTGTTCCCATCATGGAAGTTCCGTGCTGCGGCGGGCTGTTGCAAATTGCCAATATTGCCATTCAACAGGCCGGACGCAAAATTCCGCTCAAACGAATTGTAGTAGGAATTAAAGGAGATATTCTTTCGGAAGAATGGGTGTGATCCGTTTGTTAAGAACAATTAAATCAAATCATTATGGAAACTTTTGAAACTGCGAAGACATTTGCTTTTAACGAGATCGTGAATTATGAAGAGAACGGCATCGTTAGCAAGCAAATCATCAAAAAAACTACCGGCAATGTCACCCTGTTTGCCTTTGCCGCCGGACAAATGTTGAGCGAACATTCAGCTCCTTTCGATGCTCTTGTGCAGGTAATTGAAGGCACAGCCGAAATTGTGATCGGTGGAACACCTCACGCTGTGAAAGCAGGTGAATCCATCATCATGCCTGCCAATATTCCGCATGCCGTTAATGCACATGAAAAGTTCAAGATGCTGTTGACCATGATACGCAGCTAATTATCGAACCGCTGCTCATGATTCTCTTCAAAATACGCAGGGAGCGCGAAAACATTATTGTTTCGTCAATGATACGCATGTACTGCAGTGGAAATCATGCCAGTGCAGAGAGTATGTGTGACGAATGCAAAGCACTAGCCGAATATGCCTCGATAAGGCTAATACGGTGTATTTATGGCGAAAACAAACCGGTATGCAAGGAATGTGCAGTGCACTGCTACTCGCCCGCCATGCGCGAACAAATGCGGCGGGTTATGCGATGGTCGGGACCGAGGATGATGTACCGGCATCCGCTCTATGCAATTATTCATATCATCGATAGTGCCTTAGCACCTTCGAAACTTGAAGCAGCTAAGGATAAATAATTCCAACAATATGAAAATCAACCGACTGGACTCAACTCCGGCTATTTCGCCCACGCTTGATGCACACATCATGCATACATCGCCCACGCTCGAAGTGGTTCATCTCCACCTTAAACCTGGACAAGCTGTTGCGCAGCATATCAATAATTTCGATGTGGTGATGTGCCTCATTGAGGGAAACGTAACTATCGAATCAGGAGACGAAAGTCATGATCTATTGACTCACGATGTGGTGGAGATTGCAGGAGGCACGCAGCGCGGCATTATTAACACCAGCAATGGTGATGCCAGGTTGCTGGTATTGAAGAAGTTCTGAAGAATTATTTCAGGTATATCCAGCGGTTGACGATCGTCCTGAATGGCTGGTCAACAGATAATTAATATACTGCCAACGTCTGGTCGATATCGGCAGCCCACTGGTAAAGCCCGCCTTCCAGAATCACCACGTTCTTATATCCTTTTTTCTCGCGCAGGTACAGGTAAGGCGCCTCGCTTTTCATGCCGTACAAGCAATAAATAACTACCAGTCCTTCAGTGGATATTTGGTCGAGTGAATCAGGAATATCGATCTGCGGTATATTGATCGCCCCTTCAATATGGCACTCCTGAAATTTTACCGGATCGCGGGTGTCGATCAATTGCACCTGTTCATGGTTATCGAGTTTTTGTTTGAGCTCAGCCGGTGTGATGGTTCGCATGTTGCTACGTAAATAAGCCTCATAAAGATATAAAAATAAATACGCGGCAATGCCGGAAAACAAAAAAGGAGCGAAATCGCTCCTTTTTTATAGTCTATCAAGGCTGGTAATTACTTGATAAGCTTTTTGGCAACTGAATCAGCGTGAGCAGCAGCAGCGATTGAATCGGCAGCTACTTTTGCAAGTGAATCAACCTGAGCCTGAGCAGCAGCTTCAACCTGAGCGATTGAATCGGCTAAGCGGATTGAATCCTGACGAGCTTTTTCAGCTTTTTCTTCGGCGCTGGGACCGCAAGCTACGAAAGTAACCATACCAGCAATTGCTAAGAATGCAAAGAATTTTTTCATGTTCGTTTATTAATTAAAAAACGTGGCAAAAGTACATCTTTTCAATATATCAATATCATTTTTCTTAAAAAAAATTAAAATTTTTTATTAAATATTCATCACACTGTTTATCAACATCTTACAAGATTGAATTTTTTACTTTTTCTCTTTTTTAGATAATTTTCTTCATTTCGATACCCGAAGTTGCTCAAAATCACCTCCTGATCACCTTAATAAAATCATGGATTTATACTCAAATGAATTTGCCCATTCGCGATTCTGATTATGAGCTCCCTGACTTGAGGGCAAAAATAATGCTACCTTTGAAGCAATTGAAAAATACACATAAAAGTTTACCCTTGAACCCTCCAACCAATATGCCACCGCTTGCCGAAGTGCTTCGTCCCGCTGCGCTTGACGAATACATCGGGCAGCAACACCTTGTGGGTAAAGGTTCCATTCTGAGGCGAATGCTCGAAGCGGGCACCATGCATTCCATGATCTTCTGGGGGCCTCCGGGTGTTGGAAAAACGACGCTGGCCAATATCATCGCCAATCATACCCTCCGCCCGTTTTATACGCTCAGCGCCATCAACTCGGGAGTGAAAGATATACGCGAGGTGATCGATAAAGCTAAAATCGATGGCACACAACCAATCCTGTTCATCGACGAAATACACCGTTTCAGCAAATCGCAGCAGGATTCTTTGCTCGGCGCAGTTGAAAAAGGCATAGTAGTATTAGTGGGCGCGACTACTGAAAATCCTTCTTTCGAAGTGATCTCTCCCCTGCTTTCACGCTGCCAGGTTTATATCCTGAAATCGCTGGACGAAGATGACCTGCTGGTAATCGCTGAGAAAGCCCGACTGATGCTGGAAAAACAGTTCGACACAATAATTACCATTCCTGAACATGAAGCACTGCTGAGAGTTTCGGGTGGTGATGCCCGCAAATTGCTGAATGCCATTGAACTGGTCGTCAAGTCGCAGGCCAAACCCGGAAAACCTGTTGTGATTGATAACAAAACAACGCTTGAAGTGATTCAGCAAAACCTTGCCATCTATGATAAAGGCGGTGAGATGCATTATGACATCATTTCCGCATTTATCAAATCGTTGCGAGGCAGCGATCCCAACGCCGCAGTGTATTGGCTTGCCCGTATGATAGCGGCAGGCGAAGACCTTCTCTTCATTGCCCGCCGAATGCTGATACTGGCGTCGGAAGATATCGGCAATGCCAATCCCAACGCGCTGTTGCTCGCCAATGCCTGTTTCGACGCAGTCAACAAAATCGGTTATCCCGAGAGCCGTATCATACTATCGCAAACAGCTGTTTACCTGGCAACTTCGCCCAAAAGCAACGCCACCTATATGGCTATTGAAGATGCCCTTTCATCGGTTGAAAAGTATGGCGATCTTTCGGTTCCTCTGCACCTGCGCAATGCACCGACTCATCTCATGAAGGACATTGGCTACTCCAAAGGCTACCAGTACGCCCACAGTTTTGATGGCAATTTTGTGGAACTGGAATTCATGCCTGCTGCCCTTTCGGGGAAAAAGTTTTACGATCCCGGCAAAAACGTCCGCGAAAATGAAAGCCGTGAACTCTTACGCCGTCTTTGGAAAGAGCGCTACGGATACTAAACGCCTGTAAATCATGTTATAATAATTCAGCAAAACAGTTTATATGCCGCACCAGGTTATACATCACATTCCGTTGCTCAAGCACCTTGAATCAGGTAACTTCTTTTTATTGGCAGGCCCCTGCGTTATTGAGGACGAAACCAGCCCCTTTGCAATTGCCGCATTCATCAAGAAGATTACTGACAGGCTTGCTATCCCTTTTGTTTTCAAAGCATCCTATCGCAAGGCAAACCGGTCGAGTGCCCATTCGTTCCAGGGAATTGGTGATGAGAATGCGTTGAAAATCCTTGCTGAAATACGCGAGCAATATCAGGTTCCGGTGGTGACGGATGTACATTCAGTACCTGAAGCCGAAATGGCTGCTGCTTATGTTGACATACTCCAGATACCTGCATTTTTGTGCCGCCAGACCGATCTGCTGCAGGCGGCAGGCCGAACCGGTAAGACCGTCAATATCAAGAAAGGACAATTTGTCTCGGGCGAAGCAATGCAATTTGCCGTGGAAAAGGTGCGCGAAACCGGCAACCCGAATATTTTGCTTACCGAACGCGGCTCCACATTCGGTTATAACGACCTTGTGGTTGACTATCGAAACATTCCGGCAATGCAAAAGACAGGTGTACCTGTGATTCTTGATATCACCCATTCGCTGCAGCAGCCTAACCAGTCATCGGGAGTTACGGGCGGGCGCCCCGACTTGATTGCCACCATTGCAAAAGCCGGCATTGCCGCGGGTGTTGACGGCATCTTCCTCGAAACGCATCCCGAACCGGCTAAAGCCAAATCCGACGGTGCAAACATGCTGCAAATTGACATGCTTGAAGGACTTCTTGAATCGCTGGTGAGGATAAGGAAAGCCTTGTAGAGATTACTTCACATAAGTTTCCATCCCCGGAATCAGACCATTCATCAGCAACCCGAAGAGGTGCTGGGCAAGAAACATTGCACCAAAGGCCAGTGCAATAGCAACCACTATGAGTCTCACTTTCTTTTCGAGCGGAACTTCATACAAATCACGAACTCCATACCAAAAGACGTACAGCGTGTAAGCAATGAAAACATAGATTCCCATTGGTATAAGAATCCGAAGTAAAGGATGCAGATAAACAATAAAGGTGAAGATAAAAAGCGGCGTAAACGTATAAATGACCAGTTTAATGGAGCGGACCAGGTCATTTTCGATACCAAGTTTCGGTAAACCCAGGTAAAGTACATAAGCGCCGGCGAGAACCAGCAGGTAAGGAATGAGAACCCAGGCAGCAAGGTTTACAAGTAGAATCAGAAAGAATTTAAGGCTGAAACCAAGTACGGGCAGTAACGAGAAAAATACGCCTATAGTGCGGCCTATTGCACTGAAAAGTATGACAGGAAAACCGTATTCCAGTAACAAGCTTTTAGGGGTGCACACATCATCCCTGATTACCTTCCACTGGTGGCTGGGAATAAGCGTAATACGCACAGCGCGGTTGATAATTTCACTTAATTTCATGGTAAGTGCCTGTTTGGAATTGCTGCCTCGTTAGTGAAGCGAAATACTTTTTACGCTGCCTGTAGCAGGGTAGAACTCAATATTACCGGCAGAACCGGAGGGCAAAAACGTCACTACTCCCAACTGGTTTATATTAAAACTGCCTGAAACGCTGGTTTTGCCACCAACAAGCACACTTATATCAACCTTTTCGGGCAGGCGGTAATACAATCCTCTTGCCAGCGAATTATCGCGGCCATTGCGTTGCTTAACCTCAGCGCCTATTTCCTGCAACGATGCAGTTGGTGTAATGGCAGCCTGAATGATATCGCCCCCTAAACTGTTTCTGTCCATAATCCCTTTGCCGGGTGAAAACCTGCACAATTGCACCGGGTTATCAATACTTTCGGCTGAGGGAACAAACGAATATGAATAGGTTTCACTGTTTACCACGGTTATTCCCTTAAACATCTGCAGGTAATCGTTCATGAGCTTCTCCATTTGGTTATACATGAATTCCATGGTCCCCTTTTCATAGTTAACTTCCTGGTAACCATTGATGAGGTTGAATTTGCTCTCATCAAGTTTCATGATAAAGTCGGCTGCTTCTTTTGCTTTCTGGTCAGTAGTTTTTGCTGCCGTCACCTTTTTGAATACACGTTGTTCGATCATGGTTGTGTCAACACTAATGCGCCTGACAAGGGTGTCAATTCTTTCGAATGTATTCGGACTGGGCAGTTCGGCCAGTTCAACAGATGATTTGGTGATTTTAACTTCCTTTCCGCCATCGGTGATTTCGTGTGTTCCTTTAATGCCTGTGAGAGTACCCATCTGCGAGAGCGACAGTTGAAGCGACTGCTTCGATTTTGATTTCTCAGGCAGTTTTACAAAATAATATTCGTCAGGATCAGCTTCCTCAGAAGTGGAAATCCTGATCTCAGAAAGTGCGTATTCAACACTGTTGGTTGAAATTACCTGGGAAAGGCCGAGATATTTATCGGCAAATTCGGCATACGGCCCTTTAACATTGGTTATCTTATTCACAACGAGGTCAATATGGACAACGGTGCGGGGCAACGAATAGAAAACGCCTTCGCTTTCGGGATCAATGGTTTGCGAACCTACTTTTAATACATCAACCTGCCCGTTGACTTTAGCTATTGCAAACAGCCAAACCAGGAACACAGGAAGCAGAAATCGAAAGGAGTTGATTATTTTCATCGCAGAATCAGGATTTGATTTTCAAAGGTAACAAAGAAACGCTTTAATAGTCATCAATTCACCGTGATACTAACATGCCACAATCAGAATACACTATTACGCAGCACATACGGTTCGATAACGGCTGCATGTCGAAATTGTTGCCCGGGTAATAAAACAGAAAAAAGCCTGTTCCTGCTCAGAACAGACTTTGTATCTATAAGTTGCACTGATAATTACTTGATAAACAGCAGTTCACGATATTTTGGCAAAGGCCACACTTCGTCATCTACCAGGAATTCAAGTTTATCAACATGGTACCTGATTTTGTCGAAATAAGGCAGCACCGTATCCTTGTAAACGGCAGCTTTCTGAGGAGCATCTTCAAACTTGTTGGCCGCTTTGCGGGCGTCAACCATTTCGTTGACCAACGTCCGGATGATGGATATATGCTCCGAAATTTCCTTTATGTTCAGCATCTGGTTGTTCGACAGTCGCACAAAGGTCTTGTTATCAAGTACTTCCTTAAGTCCCCGAACATTCTCAATGAGTGTATTCTGGTATTGTATGGCTGTAGGGATGATATGGTTTGTTGCCAGGTCGCCGATTACCCTCGATTCAATCTGAAGTTTCTTGATGTAGTTTTCAAGATTGATTTCGTAGCGGGCAATCATTTCGCGCCGTGTAAGCACATTGTGCCTTTCGAAAAGGCTGATCACCGATTCCTCAATCATCACTTTCACTGCATCGGGAGTGGATGAAATGTTCGAGAGTCCCCTTTTCTTTGCTTCATCAATCCATTCGGCGCTATAGCTGTTACCTTCGAAGCGCACACGTTTCGATTCCTTGATATACTTGCGGATGATGCGATAAATGGCATCTTCGGCGGCTGTTCCTTTGGCAATTAATGCATCCACTTCCTCCCTGAATTGCCGGAGCTGGTCAGCAACAATCAGGTTAAGGACAATCATCGGTTTAGCGCAGTTCATTGAAGAACCAACGGCACGGAATTCAAATTTATTTCCAGTAAAGGCGAAGGGTGAGGTACGATTACGGTCAGTGTTATCGAGCAGGATTTCCGGAATTTTAGGAATATCGATCGCAACATCATCAAATGTTCCGTTTACAGCCTGGTCGCGGGCCGATCCTTTTTCAATGGCATCAAGCGTTTCGGTAAGCTGTGAACCTATAAAAACCGACATGATGGCTGGTGGAGCTTCGTGGGCGCCAAGCCGCAGGTCGTTACTGGCCGAAGCAATTGCCATACGCATCAAATCGGCATAAGTATCAACTGCTTTTAAAATATTTACGAGGAACGAGAGGAAACGCAGGTTCGATTTAGGTGTTTTACCCGGCGAAAGAAGGTTATCGCCTGTATTGGTCATAAACGACCAGTTGTTGTGCTTTCCTGAACCGTTAATTCCGTGATAAGGTTTCTCATGTAGCAACACCGTGAGATTATGACGACGGGCAACTTTTTCCATGATGTGCATAACCAGTTGGTTATGGTCAACCGCCATATTAACTTCCTCGAATACGGGAGCGCATTCAAACTGACTGGGTGCCACTTCGTTATGCCTGGTTTTAACAGGTATGCCAAGGCGGTGGGCTTCGTATTCAAATTCGGTCATAAAATCGACCACACGTTCGGGAATTGTACCGAAATAATGATCGGAAAGCTGCTGATCTTTGGCCGAAGCGTGCCCGAACAAGGAGCGGCCGCTTAGCGCCATATCAGGCCTGGCATGATACAAAGCGGTATCAACCAGGAAATACTCCTGTTCCCAGCCTAAAGTAGCATATACTTTATTTACATTACGATCGAAATACTTGCAAACTGCCACTGCTTCTTTATCAAGAGCGTGCAGCGCCTTGAGCATCGGTGTTTTATAATCGAGCGATTCGCCGGTATAGGACACAAAAATTGTTGGAATACAGAGCGTATCGTCCATGATAAATGCCGTTGACGAAGGGTCCCAAGCAGTGTAACCCCTTGCTTCGAATGTGTTGCGGATGCCACCGCTGGGAAAACTCGATGCATCGGGTTCCTGCTGTATAAGCTGGATGCTGCTGAACTCTTCAATAGCCTTACCGGTGGCTGTGGGAACCATAAAGGCGTCATGCTTTTCGGCAGTGGCGCCGGTAAGAGGGTGAAACCAGTGCGTATAGTGGGTGGCACCTTTGGAAATAGCCCATGATTTGAGTGCGGTTGCAACCTGGTCGGCAATACGGCGATCGATTTTATCTCCTTTTTCAATAACACTGATGAGCTTGTCATAAGCCTCTTTGGAGAGGTATTCGCGCATCACTGCTTTGTTGAAAGTAAGCGATCCGTAATAATCCGAAACCTTGTTCGATGGCAGGGTTACCGTTCGTTTTGGGCGCGAGATGGCCAGTTCAAGGGCTTTATAGCGTACATTCGACATAAAAGGAAAGACTTTAAATTAAAACGGCAAAAGTACCCAAATGTTTACAAGGGTTCCTACCGTATTTCTCTTAATCTTGCTGCGAGTAATCAACAAGTCAGGATCTTTTACTAACAAGCCACAAACCCAAATAAGTAATTAATCCATTGACTATCAACAACTCAAAACCAAATTTATATCCGTTAAGAAGCAATTCAGAATATTCGCTCAGGAAATAGCATGCCACCGGTGAAATTGCAGCCACAAAAGGCACCAGTTTGTCTTTTACTTTTCGCTTGTGAAACAAACCGAAGCTGAACAAACCAAGCAAAGGCCCGTAGGTGTAGCCGGCAACGGTAAATAATTTATCGATAACTGCCCTGTCGTTGATAGTCCTGAAGATAATGATAACAGCCATCAGCAGCAATGCAAACCCGATATGCACAGAGTATCGTATGCGCTGTTTCCGTTGTTCATCCAGGTCATCACGCTTGTTGAGCCCGAGGAAATCAATGCTGAATGAGGTTGTAAGCGATGTAAGTGCGCCATCGGCACTCGGGTAGGCGGCTGATATCAGCCCGATTATGAATGTGAGGCCGGCAACGGGTCCTAAATATTTCATGGCCAGCGTTGGGAAAAGATCGTCGCTCCGCATGGGTAGTTCAATGTTGTATTTCGATGCGTACATGAACAGAACGGCGCCAAGGAAGAGGAACATCAGATTAACGAAAACAAGTACGATGCTGAAGGTAAACATATTCTTCTGAGCATCGTGTATATTCCTGCAACTCAGGTTTTTCTGCATCATCTCCTGGTCGAGGCCGGTCATCACGATGGTAATAAACATACCGCTGAAGAACTGCTTCACAAAATGCCTTTTGCTGTGCCAGTCGGTGACAATCACATTACTGTAATCGCTCGATAAAACGTTGGAAAACAAATCTTTAATTCCCCATTGAAAATCCTTCCCGATAAGGTAAATAGTTATACCAACAGCTGCGAGCATGAAAGTGGTTTGTAATGTATCAGTCCAGATGATGGTTTTAATTCCGCCTTTAAAGGTGTATAAAATGATGAGCGCAATAAAAATGCCGACTGTTACGGCGAATGGAATATGCCAGGCGTCAAAAATGAATACCTGCAATACATTCACCACCAGGAACATACGAAATGATGCGCCTATGGTTCTCGACAATAGAAAGAAGAAAGCACCGGTTTTGTAAGACCAGAAACCGAACCGTTGCTCAAGGTATGTGTAAATTGTTGTGAGGTTAAGTTTGTAATACAGAGGCATGAGCACGGTAGCAATTATCGCATAACCAACAACATAGCCCAGTATCACCATCAGGTAGCTGAATTGGGTGGAACCTACCCAGCCCGGTACCGACATAAATGTGACGCCCGATAAAGATGCGCCGATCATGCCGTAAGCTATTACATACCAGGGTGATGATTTATTTCCGAGATAAAACGAAAAGTTAGTAGCACGGCGCGCTGTAACCCATGTGACAATGAAAAGCAAGGCTGTATAAGCCAGGAAAACGGTAAAAATTGTGATTGGAGTCAAGAAGTATAGGTTTGATGTTTCAAGTTTCAAGTTTCAAGTTTCAGCGGCATTAAAGTGAACTGATTATGAATGGAAATCGGGCCTTAATCTCCCGAAAGTCCTGATAGCTATCGGGGCCGGTACCATTAAATATTAACTATTCGCCACTGCCATTACGCATAAACAATGCCCGGGCAAAACTAATCAAATCGGGGAATGAAAAATCAGCCAGTTCGGAGCATTTACGTATTTCATAGATATCCTGTGTGATAAGCACCGTTGTCATACCAAGGCGTTTCCCAAAGAGCATGTCACTGCCGGTGTCGCCGACCATGATGCTA
This sequence comes from Bacteroidota bacterium, assembly GCA_022711175.1. Lineage (GTDB taxonomy): Bacteria > Bacteroidota > Bacteroidia > Bacteroidales > UBA4417 > UBA4417. The sequence goes on from JAKLFM010000030.1 coordinate 28,657, forward strand.
TCGCGGAAACGCAGCCCGGTAAGCTCTTTTCGCGCCCTGAGCCCCATACCTACTGCCGGTTTGCGGGTAAAACTCTTCGAATTTTTAAGGTCGGGACTAAAGTAAACTTTGTCAATACGCCCGCCAACTTCTTGCAAATCATCCATCATTTTCCGGTGAACAGCTTCGAGTTGTGAGGTTGTCATAAGCCCGCGCCCTATTCCCTGCTGGTTCGTCACAACGACAATATACCTGAATTTTTCTGCCAGGAAGGCAATCGCTTCTTCGACACCCGGCAGAAACTCAAAATCCTCAGGATTTTTGACATAATCATCAGGAATGCGCCGGTTTATCACACCATCGCGATCAAGAAAAAGCGACCAGCTACTATCTATTTCAAGCGTTCTGATCATAGGCGGATTATATCGGGAAGTTCCTCACAGGCACGGTGGTAATCGGCCGGTATGCCAATGTCAATGAAATAGCCGTTGCTCGTATATCCATACATCTTCGCGGTGTCAACATACCTTTCAAAAACGTCGTGCTCGAGTGAAAACTTTACCGGAAGCGGCAGTGTATCAAAGTAGTTTTGCCTGATGATATAAACCCCGCCATTGATCCATCCTTGTCCCTGCCCGGGAGTTTTCTCGCTGAAACTGACAATCCTGCCGTCACGATTCAGGTTCACAGTGCCATAACGGCCGGCATCCTGCGTATGATGAAGGGCAATGGTAATATCCGCTCCCGATTGCTGATGCTGCTGCATCATCTCGTGCAAATCAACATCAAATAGCGTATCGCCGTTCATAACAATTACATTCCCGGAACTAATATGCTGAAAGGCTTTTTTCAATGCACCTCCGGTTCCAAGCGGCTCATCTTCAATACTGTATGAGAGTGAAATGTTATGATACTGCTCGCCAAAATATTCTTTGAATGCTTCGGGCAAGTAACCCAACGAAAAAACAACCTTCTCAACAAAATTATTGCGCAGGTATTTCATCAGGTATTCGAGAAATGGCTTGCCTCCTACCGGCGACATGCATTTGGGCAAACCCGGAACCGTATCCTTTAAACGTGTTCCGAATCCACCTGCTAGTACAATGGCATCAGGCAGTGGTGTCATCATGAACTTTGCTATCGTTCTTTAGGAAACATTTCAGATTCAACAATCTGGCAGATAATATGCCCGATGGTGATGTGCGCTTCCTGTATCCGGGGGGTGTCATCTGACGGAATATTCAGCAAGTAACAACAATAATCCTTCAGTTTTCCTCCCGAATTTCCTGTAAATCCAACTGTTGTAACTCCTTTTTTCTGAGCTGTTTCAAAAGCTTTAATGACATTTGCCGAATTGCCGGAGGTTGAAAACCCGACCAGCATATCACCCTTTTGTCCAAAGCCTTGCACCATGCGGGCATAAACTTCGTCGAAGGAGTAATCGTTGGCTACGGCAGTAAGGAAAGAGGTGTTCACGTGCAACGCTTCGGCAGGCAACGAAGCCCTGTCATAATAGTACCTGCCCGAAAGCTCGGCGGCAAGGTGCTGTGCATCGGCAGCGCTGCCGCCGTTTCCGCAAAAGAGCACTTTCCCGCCGTTTCTGAAGCATTTTACCATTTCGCCGGCAACCGATTCAATGGTTTCTAATAATGCAGGATTACTGATGATCAATTGCTTAACCGCAATGGATTGCTGTATTGTATCTTGAATTAGATGTTTCATCTTCTGTAGTTTAAAAAGCAGCGACAGGCATGATCAGATTGTCCATGTGCGTAGTCCTGAGTTTGTGAAATCGAATAGTCTTGTTTCGCCGCCAAATTGTTGAAGGCTTTGCATGACGGCATGGCGAGTGTTTCCCGGACAATAAAACAGCATGAATCCTCCTCCGCCGGCGCCGGAAATTTTGCCGCCGGTGGCGCCATTCTTCAGGGCGGTCTCATATATAGCATCCAGAAATGGATTCGATATCTCGCTGGCCATCAATTTTTTATGATGCCATCCGTAGTTGAGAATCTCACCTATCTCGCCCAGGTTGCCACGCAGGAGAGCCTCTTTCATCATAATGGCCTGCTTTTTCATTTGGTGCATAGCCTCAATTGAAACTTTATTACCGTTCAGTACATTCTGCTGCTGAGCCTCAATAATTCCGGCCGACGACCGGCTTGTAGCTGTGTAGTACAGCACCAGATTATGCGACAGTTCATCGAGGTATATTGGTTTGATCCTCAACGGATTCACAATAACTTTATCGTCATCCGAAAATTCCATGAAATTCACCCCGCCAAATGTTGCCGAGTACTGATCCTGCTTACCTCCGGCTAAACCAAGGTCGTTTCGCTCAATTTCGTATGCAAGGTGGGCAATATCATATTCACCCAGCGGCAATTTGAGCCATTCGGTAAACGCGCCCAGTATGGCTACCACCAGGGTTGAAGATGTTCCCAATCCTGAGCCCGGAGGGGCATCAACGTTGGTTATAATTCTGAATGATAACGGTTTATGCACGAATTCTTTTACTATGCGATTGTAAACGCCCGCATGCAGAGCCACTTCCTCACCTGCAGGCAGAACCTCTGAACCGTTAAATACTTTTTCTAACTTCCTGTCGGCCAGCACAATCGAAATTTTGCCATCATCAGTTGGCTCAACAGTGGCATGAGCATATAAGCTTATAGTGGCGTTGAGAATGGCGCCGCCATATAAATCGCTGAAGGGCGAAACATCGGAGCCTCCGCCGGCGAGACTGATTCGCAATGGAGCTTTGCTGCGGTGAACTGCCATATCACTCTTTCTTTAACTGGTTGATCAAGTCGTCAATTACTTTTAAAAAATTTTCCCACGAAAACCTCTGTTTCTCAACAGCTGCATTGGCCGAGAATTCTCTCTCCTTGTTTTCGGTAAAAAAGCGCACCAACGCATCAGCTATCTCGCCACTCACAGGATTTACAACATAGCCAACCTTTCCGTCGGGCACGGTTTCTGAGAGTCCTCCCACATTGGTAGTGATCATTGGTTTATTGAAATGGTAAGCCACCTGTGTTATGCCACTCTGTGTTGCTTCGCGGTATGGCTGGGCAACAATTTCGGCAGCACAGAAATAGTTCACAATTTCGGTATTAGGAATGAATCGATCATGCAATATTACCTTTTCGGAAATTCCCATTGTGTTGATGAGATCGAGATAGGGTTGCCGATCAATATAAAATTCTCCGGCTATGAGCAGTTTCACGTCAGACTTTCGCAGCCTCTCATCGGCGAAAGCCTTGAGCAACAGGTCAAGCCCTTTGTATTCCCTGATAAAGCCGAAGAAAAGTATGTATGCGGTTTGGCTATCCAAACCAAGGTTTCGTTTGGCCTCATCTTTCGAGATAGCCTTCCCGAAATTATCATATAAAGGATGAGGCGTGTATGTTTTAGGTTTCTGATTATCTAGCTTTTCAAGGTCACTTAAAACCGATCTCGACATGGCGACAAAGGCATCGCAGCGGTTCACGAAATACTTTGAAAGCAGCCTGCCGCCCGGCATTTTTTCGTGCGGAATGATGTTATCGGTGATTGCCACCACCTTTGAATGCTTGTTTTTGCGAATCACTGAGGCTATGGTTCCCAGGCTTGGCGCCATAAAAGGAATCCAATACCTTATGATGACAAGGTCGGGTTTAAGTTTGCGCAATTTACGGCCAACCCTGAACCAGTTAAACGGGTTCACCGAGTTTACAGCCACTTCGATTCTAAGATCGCCGGGTGCGGGTTCGGAAGAGTACTGCGATTTGCCGGGAAACAAAAACGAAGGATACTGAAGGCTGAAAGTGTAAATGGTAACATCATCCCCCTGTTGCTGGTAAGCCCTTGCCATCCGCTCATTGAAAGTACTGATGCCCCCGCCCCTGAAAGGATAAGCCGTTCCGACGATGATAACATTCCGGGGTGTATTCATGGCAGTGACCGCAAAAGGTTCGATTTGTTAACTTAGCTCTTTCTCAATGAGATAATGATTCCTGTCGGGCGCACTGCGTGAGATTAATTCGGCCAGGAAACCTGTCATAAACAGCACGGTACCTAAGATCATGGCCAGCAATCCGAAATAAAATATCGGCCTTTCGGTCATTTTGTATGCAGCGAAGAAAATCCGCGCCCAGGCCAGGTAGCCGGCAATTACAAAGCCTATCAGGAACAGCAGCGTACCCAATGACCCGAATAGATGCATAGGCTTTTTCCCGAATTTTGAAACGAACATGATGGTGACCAGGTCGAGAAAACCGTTGATAAACCGCTCCCATCCGAATTTTGTTATGCCAAATTTGCGTTTGCGGTGTTCTACAACCTTTTCGCCAATTTTCCTGAAACCGGCCCATTTAGCAATCACGGGAATATAACGGTGCATTTCGCCATACACTTCAATGCTTTTTACCACCTCGGAACGGTATGCCTTAAGGCCGCAGTTCATGTCGTGAAGTTTCACGCCTGACAATCTGCGAGTTGTAGCATTATAGAGTTTTGACGGTATATTTTTCGTGAGTTTTGAGTCGTACCTTCTCTTTTTCCATCCCGAAACAAGGTCAAAACCATCCCTGGTTATCATTTTGTAAAGTTCGGGAATCTCGTCGGGGCTGTCCTGCAGGTCGGCATCCATTGTTATGACAACCTTGCCTTTAGCAGCCTGAAATCCCTGGTTAAGCGCTGCCGATTTTCCGTAGTTGCGCCTGAATTTAATGCCCTTGATGTTGGGATTTGCAGCGTGAAGATTTTCGACAGTTTCCCATGATTTATCGGTACTACCGTCGTCAACAAGCAGTATTTCGTATGTGTAACCATTATCGTTCACAACCCTTTCAATCCACCGGCAAAGTTCGGGCAGCGACTCTTCTTCGTTAAAAAGGGGTACGACTATTGAAATATCCATACTTTTAAATCACTCCGCCGGTTTTCTGATCATTAAATATGTCACGATTTTTCTTCATCACAGCGCCCACTATCAGCGCAACAATAGCGCCGAAAATTGTATTGCTTATTAACGATTTAATAGTTTGCTTCATTAAAGGCATGTTTGCCTGTTGATCAAGTTTACTGAGTGAAGCCTGCATTTGCTCTTCAGTTAATCCTTTGGACGACAAGTAGTTCTCCATCCATTCCTTTTGAGCTTCCATAATATTCTTCATATAGTCAGGATCGAAGAATTTCATGAACAAATACGAAAAAACGGACGAGATGATTCCGGAAACCACAAGTGCTATGAGGCCAAACAGGAATGCATTCCCGAAAGAAATAAAACCTTCCTGCGATTTCCGGTATTTTTTGAGAAAAACTACAAGAATCACAATGCTGATCGCCAGGCCTGCCAGCATGATGAGGATTGGTTTAAAGATGCCTGTTGGCTTGATACCGAGGATGTACATAAGCACAAAAAACAATATCCCGGCACCTGCAATATAGAGCGATGCCATGAGCGAAGCATTGAGCAGTGATTTCTTATTTTCCATGGTTTTGAGGTTTTGCTTTGATGCAAAGGTAAGAAAGATAGCCGGAAATAGATTAGGCTGCATGTTAATCGTAAATGGTACCAGTTTTTTTGTAATTTTGCAGCGGGTAAGTCTTATACGACCAGCTCCTGTTGAACTCCCCCAGGTCAGGAATGAAGCAAGGGTAAACGGTTGTAGCGGTGCGATATAAGTAGCTTACCCTTTTTTATTTTCTTTTCATCACAGATTACCTTTCACGTAATAACAATTGGTTGTAAATTTGTCCGGTAACGGAATCTTAAAACTTTCCTGAAATAGTTAATTTTCTGAACGTTCCACCTTCTTTTATCAATCAGACCATGAAATTTTTTATCGACACCGCAAATCTCGATCAGATACGTGAGGCACAGGCGCTTGGCATTCTCGACGGAGTAACCACAAATCCCAGCCTCATGGCAAAAGAAGGCATCAAAGGCAAGGATGCCATCCTGAAGCATTACATCGACATCTGCAATATTGTTGACGGTCCGGTAAGCGCCGAAGTCATTTCAACCGAGTTCGAAGGTATGATTGCTGAAGCCGATGTGCTGGCTTCACTGCACGACAATATCGTGGTGAAAATTCCCATGACAAAAGACGGCATTAAAGCTATACGCTACCTTTCCGATAAAGGCATACGCACCAACTGCACATTGGTTTTTTCAGCCGGACAAGCCATTTTAGCAGCCAAGGCCGGCGCCACGTATGTTTCGCCGTTTATTGGCAGGATCGACGATTCGAGTGTTGACGGCCTTGATCTGATTGACCAGATTGTAAGTATTTATCAGATTCATGGCTTTGAGACCAAAGTACTCGCAGCGTCAATAAGGAATACTTTGCACATTGTTAAATGCGCCGAACTGGGAGCCGATGTTGTGACCAGCCCGCTTGCATCAATCCTCGGGCTTTTGTATCACCCGCTCACCGACATTGGCCTGGCGAAATTCATTGAAGATTCGAAAAAAATGGGGCTCTGATCTCCTCAGTCGCTCAATCTCGCACCCATGTTACTGCGCATACATCCCGAAAACCCAAGCGAACGCCAGATTCGAATGGTGGTGGAGTGCCTGCGTGATGGTGGTATTGTGATATATCCAACCGACACTATTTACGGTATAGGATGCGACATTTTTAAGGTCAAATCGGTTGAAAGAATTGCCGGACTACGAAACAGGAAGCCAGGGAATACTATGTTTTCGTTTAT
>JAKLFM010000031.1 GCA_022711175.1 Bacteroidota bacterium
TACTGATAGAATAATAGTCTGAATAATAAGTGATTTGTTAGCCATGGCCAGACTTTGATCCGGCATGATCGATAAGAACAGAAGGATAGTTATCAACCCGCGTGGAGCTATAAACAACATCGTTCTTACTGGTATATTGAGAATCGAGAGTGTAAACCACCTGACTAAGAATATTATTGATACAATCCCGGCCGCCAAGGGCAACGATTCAAGACTAAGCAATTCATTTGTTTCCATCAGGTAACCGAATAAAAGAAAGAACAGTGCCCTTACCAGAAATGTAACCTCGTATGTGATGTCTTTAAACTTAGCTACTTCTTTTTCAAGCTTGGAAGGCCTGAAAATTCTAAACCACCTCGAATTACTGAACTTTTCTATATTACCAAGAAACAGTCCAAAAACCAGGATGAAAATTAAACCTGGGAGATGGAACTGTTTTGAAATGGCATAAACAAGAATCATCAGAAGGATAATGGGCGTGTAGGTAACATGATGTGAGATACGACTAAGCAGAAATGAGAGGGCAAGCACCGAGACAAACGAAATTGCTATAATTATTAGTAGATGAATACCAAAGTGCATGAATGTAAAGCCGTTTATTACCCCGTTCAAAGCAATAAAATTGAAGAATAATACACCGGTGATATCGGAAAAGCTGCTTTCGTAGATTACGAGTTCTCTCTTTTTCGGGCTGAGAGTACGAACACTGGGAATAGCAATAGCACTGCTGATAACACAAAAAGGTACTGCGTTGAGAAGGGCTGTTCTATAATTTACTGTCTCTACATCGTAAAGAAATGTCGCGATAATGAAGGCGACTATCAGCATTGGGATGAGCGCAAGAAAAAAAGCTTTGTTTATTACCCGGGTTTTTTCACGGTTAATTTCCAGTTCGAGCGCGCCTTCAAGCACGATTAGGATCAATCCTATGGTCCCGAGTACCGGCAATACCGGGTTCAGATCAGGAGTGCGGATATCGAACACGATCACAGCATGTCTTACCAGCCAGCCCAGAAGTAACAGCAGGATCACAGAGGGTATTTTTGTAAGTGCCGAACTTATATCGAAAAGGTAAGCGAGCAGGAGCAAAGCGCAAATAAAGATGATTAAGGATGTTTCCATACCAGCCTGATGTTGAATGCGAATTGAATTTATCGTTAAATATAGCAATTTAACGGCAGGAAAGTAGACTTCTCATGCTGGGCTCTATCCGGTGCGGAGGCCTTGCTTCTGCCCATCCAATCAAGGTTGGACAGTTCGCCGAAATGCTCGCTGAATATTCTGTAATAAAAAAGCTCTTCCTTAGAGTTGATTGTCCAGCCATTACGCAGGTTGCGTTCATTTCTGAAATCGCGATCGGAAATTTTCTTTTCAGCATATTCCGAAAGAATCGACTTAACACCTGCACCTTCCCAGAATTTTGCTTTGGGTCTTGAAAGCACACTCTCGGGCAACAAGCCTTCCATCGCCTTTCGAAGTATCCATTTTTCAATGCCTCCTGATATTTTATATTCTGCAGGAATGCGAAGGGCAAAGTCGACTACTTCAGGATCAACAAAAACCACATGGGCAGTAAGTCCAAATGCTGATGCAGTGCGGTCAACACGTTGGAGGGCTGTGTTGTGCAATCTTTTTATAATATCAACCAATTCAATATTAAGGTATTGCACCGGTATATTTTTCAGATATTCATACCCGGCAAATAGTTCATCTCCCCCTTCACCCGAAAATACGTCAGATACATATTCAGAGGCTTCATAAGCCACGCACAAGTTGATAATACTCGATCTTACGAGCAGGGAATCGAAGGATTCCAGATAGTATATTACATCCGGAAGAATCTTAAGCATCATGTCTCTGTCTACTATTACCTCATGATGCTCGGAGCCGATAAATTCTGCAACTTCTCTGGCATATTCTAGGTCAGGAGCATCTTTCAACCCGCCGGCGAATGTGTGAAGCTTATTCACATAAGGTCTGGCTAGTGCAGCAACAGAGCTTGAATCCAAGCCTCCGGATAACCATGCACCAAAATGATCAGAATTGATCCTTCGAGTGACGGTTTTCCGTAGTAGTGTCCGCAGTTCTTCGGCTATTTGTAGAGGGCCTGTATTGAAAGGTTCTCCTTTACTTAACTCAAAATAAGGTTTGATTTCATTATTCGAGATAATCTGGCCAGGTAAAAATTCCAGAATTTGTTCGGTAACCGGTAATAATGCTTTGACTTCGGATGCAAAGATAATTTCATTATCATCATTTAAAGCCAGGTATAGTGGTACTACACCCACTCGGCCTCTTTCGATTTGCAAATTGCCGTTCTCAAACGTGACTTTTATCTGGTGGCCATGGCCCGGACCTGCCCTGAAAATGTTCTGATTAATCAGGGTTTGTGTCTGCTCATTTTCCTGCTTTGACCAAATCATACCCACAGTGGCTTCATTGGTTTCGATGATCTCTTTACCATAGTTACCCCTGTGCGACATAGTTTCCAACATCTTTTCAATGAGTTCTTTTTTACCGGGCTTTAAAATGCCTGCAATTCCTGCCATATGAATGTTATTTATTTGTAGTTGGTTAATTCTGAGAAATATGCTTCAACTCTTTGTTCCTCTGTTATTGGATCGCCGGTTAATGAATCTATAGCCATCCATGCGCCGTTGATAAGGCGTGTAAGAATTGTGCCGCGAAGATGAGGGTTGCCCCTGAAATGCGGCGCATCAAGCAAGCCTGTTTTGATCGCTCTTTCAATGATCAGCGGATCACTCCATGGATCGCTGCTTTCACCAAGCAGTGGCGATTTGAGTGCCGACAGCAGCACTCTTGCATCTTTTTTCAATTCTTCTTTCCTGCTGATAACTGAATTGTCATTCGTCATATCAGGAAATCCATGCAGTGCATTTCGCAGCACGCCATGGACAATATTGCAGCTTTCGATCAGTTCCTGAGGTAACGTGGCATGATCACCTTCACTGAACCCTACCACATGTAAGATGTGAGGTTTTAGTGCCAGGCTGGTCAATGCAGAAGCAGCCAGCTGTCCTTTGGCAATTTCAGGTACCGGTGAGAAATGAGCGATGCCTGCGCGCACCTCTCTTATCATTACAAAGTTTTCATCCTCTAGTTCTTCTATAAGCTCTTTTTTTACCAGCATCTTTGCAATATCCATAGTTGCTGAGGTTTCCGGGGGGGTGTTGAACATAAACTGTGAAACATAATGTTCGACCCCTGCTTTTTTGGCATTATAGGCGGCAAGAAAAGCCATGGTTACTGCCAGTGCATCATGAGCATCGCGCAGGCTCCATTGGTGAGATTCGTTCACTTCAACCGGTATGCCTCTTTCGGCATACCATCGCATAACCAATTGGTTTTCGCTGATTGCTTCCTTAAGTGTACGCTTCGATCTGCCATCAATCACACTATACCAGCATAAAGGGATTGCGCCCCATGCATTATGAATTGTCTTTACACTCATCTCGGCCCATTTCAGCAGATCGCGGGTGCCGGCATAGCATCGAAGTAGCGGGTAGTTGCCGGTACGTGTAGCATTGAATATATTTTCCATATCCTCAGGGGTTCGCAATGGCACCCCGCCAGCACCGTTCAGCCGATGGTCCATAAGTTCAGTATGGAAGAAGTGTTCCTGTGCATTCTGATCAGGACCCAGAGACAGCACATCAAGAACACCGGATTCAGCAATTTTCTGAGACCCTTTAATTGTTTCGGCAAATGTAGGTCGCCCAAAATGATGACGCAGCAACGGGTATGGATACTTTTGACCTATTCTTTCGATAAGTGTCCCCGGATAAACTATTTTCTCCTCGCCCTTAGTACCTCCCCGCAGGTAATATTTAATCTCTTCAATGGATTCGGTTCCGTCGAAAGCTTTGACAAACAGGCCGGACTCTCTGGCAGCCAATGCTAAGGGAGGTGTTCCGCCAAATAACATCCTGATTTTACTTAATCCAGCATTTTCTAAACCGGTTTTAAGCTCGTTGAATAAGTTTATTGCTACCTCAGGAGTGAGCCTGTAACTGATAGCTACCGTGTGAGGCTGTTCAAGGGAAATAGCCTTTATCAGCCTTTCTATAGAAACAGCCGGGCCCAGGGAATCGGTAATATAACCTTCTGCTTCAGCCAGTTTCAGAAAATGATGAAGCCCTGCAACATGCACACAATTCCCTATTGCAGCTCCTATGATCTTTTTGGTACTCATATCTTCGTTTTTTGCCGGCTCACTTTGGTTTCTTCTCCAATGGCGATCAGCCTTAATTCTCTCAGGCTCATCTGCCTGATTCCTAATTTTTCGGCTGTACGTCCAACTGCCCTGTAATCCGTCCCGTTTAGAATTGAAGCCAGGTGAATTAGTGCATCAATTGTTGGAGTTGGAATATTAAACTTACTTCCCAGGCTTGAGATCGGAACAAGACTACAGGGCACATCTTCTTCTATGTAGCGGATCTTTAACGTTACGGGTGCCATAATTCCTTTGTATCCGGGGTTCTTGCGCATTGCTTCAAACAATGTGGCACCAGCAGTACTGTATGCCATGTAAAACCATTGTCTGGCCGAAATTGCCTGAATACCCAATGCTTCAGCGACTGCTACTCTCTCTTCATCTACCTTTTCAAGTACTTTTACAACCGATTGGGTCGCGCCTTCATGGTAAAACTGAAATTGCGCATCATCTTCTATCCAACCAGAATTTAATATGCATAAAGCTGGATGGAATATACTTCCTATGTTGTCAAAACTGGTTTTAAAAATGTTATCACCAGGGACAAACTGAGGGTATAACTTGCGCAATTGGCTGATGACTATAGGTATCAGATGGGCTCTGATAGATGCGACCGGTATTGAATGCTTTATACCGAATATTCGCACCTGGGCTGGGCCAATGGCTCGGGATGCATAAATAAATGTCTGGGTCTCTGATACAATTACATCTGCTTTGCACGCTTTCGAAAGAAGTACCTGTTTAAATTCTAAAGCACCAAGCGTCCTCCCGGGATGCAAAACTACTATCTGGCCATCCTTGAGGAAAGGAGCGGCTACTTCAGCCATGTAAGAATGTGCTGTTGCAGGAACCACAACCATAATGAGATTGGCATTCGAGATCGCCTCTGAAATATCGGTCGTAACTTTTGCGAGATGGCCAAATCCCGATATTTCTCCTGTCAGCTCAATGCCTCCAGTTGATAATACTCCCCACAACCTATCTGCTCCACGGTTAAAGAGATTAACTTCATATCCCATCAAGGCCAGGTGGCCTGCCATTGCTAACCCGCCGTGTCCCGCACCCAGGACAGCTATAATTGGTTTGTCAACAACTTCGAAGAGTTTCCTCATGTCGATGAGATATATTAGCTATCTGACTCTCGGTAATCAAAAGAATATTACTTTCACGACAATGAGCAAGCCGATAATCACTGTCCAAAAAAGGAAAATCATAAATTCATTTGAAAATTTCTTCTTCATTTTGTTAGGATTTAAGTAAATATTATTTGCTTAACGGTCGTACTGAACTTCTTCAAAGTATAATACGACGGCACTTTGTTAAATCTGATTACTTCCCCCAGCCTCTGCTTGTCAATAGTCTACGTGAAGGATCTGTTTTTCAAGGTCGACCATGAATGGTATCTCTTTTTCAAACATGTTAATATCCGATTCAAGCATCCCACTTACTGTATTACTATTGCTCTTTTCAAGATAAAAGCCTTCAACCTCAAAATCAGGAATTATTTCACGGATATTTCCTTCTTTATCAATCACATAGATATTATCTTTTGTGCCTGCTACGCAATATTTCTGATCGCTGGTATTAATAGCGCTGATTATACGCCTTTTGTCACCGGTGATACCGCGTATCTCCTGTTTCTCAATATTTACCAGGTAGCCTTTCCCACCGGCTATTACCACTCCAAATGGCTCATCTCCGTATGTGAGTACCTTGTACAACCCGTTTTCCCCGTCGGTTTCAAACTGGCCTATCCATGCTTGTCTCCTTTTGCCTTTGAATTCTACCAGAAAGCTGTTTTTACCACCTTCAGCATATTTTATATCCGAATTCAGCCTGTATTTAGGTTTCCTTCTAATAATTTTTGCACTCATCTGTTTCTTTTTTTTACAACAACCAAATTAGTTGCGACTGTAATGAATGTTGCTAAATACCTAATTAGAAAAATATTAGAATCTGATAAGAGTGCATTTGATTGAGTACTTACATTATTTTTGCATATATGAAGAATGATATAACTCAAGCCGGTATCCTTATCGTAGAAGACGAAGTTAGGCTGGCTGAAATAATGAAAAAACAACTCGAGGAAGCCGGGTTCAACATTCAACTTGTCGGAGACGGATATCTTGGTAAAAAGTACATCACTGAAAACCGATACGACCTTGTGATACTCGATATTAACCTGCCTCTGATAAATGGTTATGATTTGTGCAGGGAAATAAGGAAAACTGATAGTTCAATACCTATCATTATGCTCACAGCACTGGCAAGCGCCGATAACAAAATTGTCGGTTTCGACGCAGGCGCTGACGATTACGTGACCAAACCCTACGATATAAGAGAATTAATTGCCAGGATCAATGTTTTTCTCAAGAGATCAGATGTAGCCAATTTTTCACAGGTCATCCATATGGCAGACCTGCAGATGGATATTGTGAATAAGACTGTTACACGTTCAGGGCAAAAAATAGATCTTACGGTCAAAGAATTCAACCTGCTGGAGCTGTTTCTTAAAAACAGGGGAAAGCTGCTCGCACGCGAATTTATCATCAGCCAGATTTGGGGAATAGATTTCGACCCTGGTACCAATGTTATCGACGTATATGTAAACTACTTGCGAAAGAAGATTGACAAAGATTTTGAGCCAAAGCTTATCCATACCAAGTTTGGTTTTGGCTTCTATTGCAATGAAAAAGAAATATAGCTGAGATGAATATTAAATTCAGGCTGTCGCTTCAGTTTATGCTCATTGTGGGCGGACTATTGCTGTTTTTTACCTTGCTTGTCTACTATTTCTCATTTACTACAAATAGGGATAGGTTTAGGAATAACCTCCTGAACAGGGCTAAAAACACAGTATCACTTTTGGTAGATGTAAAAGAGGTAGATTCCACTCTGCTCAAAAAGATTCACCAGTCCACTTTCTACTGGACCGATGAGGAAATTGTTATTACTGACACTAACTTAAGGACCATTTATAGCAACAATGTCAAAGAGTTAAACTACAATGTCCTGCAATCCAATATCACGAGAGGAGATAAGCTGTTTTTCTCAATCAATGGTAAGGATGGCGTTTGTTACAGGCACAAATACAATAATAATACTTACTATTCCTATGTTCTTGCCTATGATAGCATAAGAAAGCTTTACCTGCGAGAACTTGTACAAGTTCTCTTCTGGAGTGTAATCTTCAGCCTTTGGTTATCTGTCCTTCTCTCGTACTTATTTTCAAGAAAAGCTATTCAACCTATTTCTGAGATTATCGATTCGGTCAAGGAAATCAATTCCTCAAGCCTCAGCCGGAGGCTTGATGAGGGCCAGCGCAAAGATGAGATTGAAAAACTGGCTATAACCTTCAACGAAATGCTCGCTAACCTTGAAGTTGCTTTTAGGAACCAACAGGAGTTTGTCTCAAATGCCTCGCATGAATTAAAAACACCGGTATCGGTGATGATAGCCGAATCCGATTATTTTCTTCAGGGCAATCATTCTGAGAGCGAATTCAGAGAATACTTGAATCAAATGATCGGAGATTTAAAAGTATTTGGCATACACCTTAACAGTCTGCTCGACCTGGCTCAGATGAATTCCGGCAATAGCATCATGAAGTCGTTTGTGAGGCTTGATGAAGTGCTCTATGATGCGGTGCATGATGTAAAAAACATGTATCAAAACAGGAAAATTGTCACTCGTGTAGATTTCCCCGAAAATGAGGATGACCTGATCGTTTTGGCAAACCCCGGGTTACTTCAGATAGCATTTAAGAACATAATCGATAATGCATGCAAATTCAGCGGTGAAGATGTAGTGGCTGAACTTCAGCCAATTGATGACAGGCTTTGTATTACAGTTACCGATAAAGGAATCGGTATTCCTGCTTCCGAAATACAAAGTATTTTCAATCCGTTCAACAGGGCATCGAACGTTAAATTCAAAAGCGGTTATGGTATCGGGCTTTCGCTTGTATCAAAAATTATGGAAATACATGATGCGGATATACAGGTTGTCAGCCATGAAAATACCGGCACCCAATTCAACATCACGTTTAAGAAAGTCAATTGCTCCGAAGACATTCCTTCAACCGGCGGTAACTAGCAGGGTTGCTCATACATCGACAATCCGGCTAAGCAAAAGCAATGAACTGAAGCCACCCGTCGTTCGTTCGCATATCTTTCATTCAAATGCGTGTTCTTATCCTTCATTCGTAATCCTGTAGCTGAGCGAATGCGGTGAACCGAAGCCACCAGTATAAAATTGAATACATCTATTCATTAAGCTTCTTCACGTAAACGAAACATTACACCCATGTCTTTCATAATTTATTGACAATGAGGTAACAATGTTTTACCTTTAGGCATGGTTATCTTTACCACACATCTACACAACACATACCTTTTTACCCCCATATGCCGCCATGAAGAAGTTCCCAGTCATGCCCTGCAAGAAACACATAGTTGTGTTTTTGCTTTCCCTCTTCACTATATCATTAAATACATATCCGCAGGATCTGCCTGCTAACTCCGGCATGCCTGGCTATCCGGCAGCCACAGTGCCACATACCGAGGTAAGAAGCTTCTATTCAAATATACTTGACCAGGAGATGATCCTGTATATAAAGCTTCCGGGTGATTATAACAAGGATACCACGAGGATTTACCCATGCTGGTATGGTACGGATGCAAACCTGGCGTTTCCGCTGGTAGCCAATATGTTAGGATTGTTTGATGTGCCGGTCACAGTCGAGCCACAGATTGTTCTGGTCGGTATTGCATACAAAATCAGGGATATGGCCGATTGGGGAGCCTGGAGGACAAGAGACCTGACACCGACAAATAATCCTGCCGCTGATAATTACTGGAGTGGTGTTTTCTCAAAAGTTTCCGGCAGGCAGGTTGAAGTCAGAACAGGAGGAGCAGAAATATTTTATGAATGTATTGCAAAGGAGGTAATCCCATTTGTTGAACTGAATTACCGTGTATCGCCCAACGGCCGGGCTATTGGGGGATATTCCTTCGGAGGCCTGTTTTCGCTGTATGTATTGTTCCGGCATCCCGAGATGTTCAGCTTATATTTCGCCGGCAGTCCTTCGATCAGGTACAATAATGGCATACTGTACACTTACGAAAAAGAGTATGATTCATTTCACAATGACCTGAATGCAACGCTGTTTATGTCGGCAGGAGGATTGGAAGATACAGCCATGGTCAATAATATGTACCGGATGGAGTCGTTGCTCAAATCAAGAAATTACCCCGGATTTAATGTTACAACGCAGGTCTTTCCGGGCGAAACGCATCAAACCTGTGTACCGGCAGCATTTATGAGAGCATTTGAAGTTCTGTATAAAAAATGATCATATAGTGAAAAGATGTCCAAAAGCTAAAAGCAGGCTTCTGATATCACAAAATGATTAATTTGCTGATGGACTCTCACCTATTTTCTTAAAATTTTATCCAATTCCTTTCCTTTGGCCAGCTCATCAATAAGCTTGTCGAGACAGCGGATTTTCTGCACGAATTTGTCTTCAATCAGCTTGAACAGGAAGCCGCAAACCACAATAGCTTTATCGCCTGTTATGCATCTGTCAACAATTTTGGGAGTTCAAACCGGTACTTTAAAATCCAGGTTCAATTTGGACATGCAGCTGCTAAAATTCGGCAGGATGTTGAAAAATTGCCACTTTGCTGACTCATTCTTCATTATGATGGCTGCGATGGTTGTACAGCCATGATTCCTGACGGCATAGCTACAGCCGTTGTCGAAACCAACGGCAGAAGGCTGCTGGATATCACACCTTCAGGAGCATCCGTCTGCAGCGCACAAGAAATTAGCTTTCTCATCCTGCTATTCAGAAGTTCTGTATCAACCGGAAAAATTTGATCTGAAACTTTCTTCAAAATGGCTTGTTTATCTGTTCGTCACACATTAATATTAACAATGGCTAATCAGAAAGACAGCAAGAAAACGCGGCTCGTGCCAAAAGAAAGTAGTCCCCGCAAAGATAATTCGGAAAAACCAGTAACAGCCGCAGTTAGCCCAAATGAATCTGAAACTGTACCCATGGAAACACATGCACATCACCTTCACAAAGCGCCGGGGAAAGGTTTCCGGCATTACATGTTCGAGTTTTTAATGCTATTCCTGGCAATAACCCTTGGTTTCTTCGTTGAAAATCAGCGCGAACACTACCTTGAACATAAGAGAGCCATTGAATACTTGCGGTCTCTATCCGAAGACTTCAGGGCTGACACAGCTTTTATCCAGCGTACGATTGACGAGAAGGAATGGATATCAGAAAAATACGACAGTGTGCTACAGGTTATGTATTCGCCTGATGCACACCGGTATAATAATCTTTACTACTATGTGGCCAAGTATCTGAAAATAAATGATGTTTTTACACCGCAGGATGTCACTTACCAGCAGTTGCGCAGTTCGGGCAATTTCAGGTACATCAGGAACCTGGAACTTTATAAAAAGGTTGCTTCGTACTACAATCTTTACGACCGCTATACCGATACGGAAATCGGCTTTGGTAACATCCGTGATGAATCCCTGACACAAATGGAATTGAAGTTGTTCAATATCAGCCAACTGTACAGCCTTTACAATAGATTTGGCACCAACTTTTATGATCTGGTGTGCCGGCCTGATTCGACCCTAGAACAGGTAAAATTCGGAGATCATGATCGTGCATTATTTTACCTTAAAGTATCTGAAGCGAATGAACGTGCCAATGCCAATATTGCTTTTTTAAAATGGCTGAAAGATCAGGCGGTGGGGGTACTGAAGGAGATCGAAAATGAATATCATCCGGCTGATTAACAGGACTATATCTAGTCTTATTGAAGTAATTCAGTCAGTAGCTATTCTATAATAATAATTGACAATAACTAAACTGATTCACCAGGAATAGGTCGTAATGAGGTGCTTATGATTTATTATTAGTCAATTTCCTGGTAGTAAAAGATTAACAAATTCGTTCACTTTATCTGGCAATTATTAGCTTTCCGGTTCTGACAATTCCGTTGGCTTCCAACTTCAGAATGTAAATTCCGTCCTGAACCTTCCTGCTATTTTCATCAACTCCATTCCAGGTTATTGTATTCAGCCCCTGATTTAAATATTTGTCAGCCAAAGTGATTATCGACTTTCCAAAAAGATCATAAACAGTAAGTTTAACAGCTGATCTTTCAGGTAAACCGAAGGTTATATTCGTTGAGGACGCAATGGGATTTGGAGCTATGCTGAAAACTGATATTTCATTACCTTTTTGCCTGTTATCAACAGAAACAGGAGCATCGGTGTAGAGATACAGTGCCAAATCAACATTAAAATCAGGGATGTCAAGTTCAATACTTCCAGTGGTTACATCAATGTTTCCTGAACTGACCAAAGATCCGGTTGTCGGATCGAACCACCTTAACACCCATGACTCATCAGGAAGAGTAAGATTAATTTTTTCATTTGATGTATTGCTGGTATGATTGGTATAGTGATTAAAGTAAAACATGTATTCCCTTGTGTTTCCTATACCGTGGGCACGAATTTCAGAATTGTTGTTGACCATAGAGAATATCTCACTCACCGGGGACATCGATTTGTAATCCCTGATATTTGAAGTTATTGAATGAAAGCTATTCATCCAATCGAACGTTTCCATGTTATACTGAATACCTGTTTGAGAATTATCGCCTCTTAACCAGTATAATGCCGATCCGCCGGATACAAAGGCGGTCCAATATCCAATTCTGTCAAAATAATGGCCTTCGGGAGGAATGTTGGTTTCATAATTTCCGCTGCCAAATTCTCCAATATTGATGGGTTTCTCATATTTTTCATAAAAAAAGACATCTGTTCGCTGAGTAATGAATCCATATTAAATTCAGTATATCCGAATAGAGGATAAACATGAAAATCAACAATCTCATTTGACGCCAGATCATGCAATTCGGAATCATATGAATAATCGTAACCCCAGTACGATTCAACATGCGCCCTGCCGTATGGATCGCTGTTTGTTATGACTGTGTCAAGCGAATTTAGCCAATCGGCTGAAGTGTATTTCCCCCATTCATTGTTATACTCCCATGCAATAATGTTGCGAAATGCAGCATACCGGTTCACAACATACCTTACGTATTTCTTGACATATTCGTGTCCCTCATCATTCGCTGTGGTGTACATATTCGTCGGATTTGTATAATAACCACCATTTTCCACACTCCAGGGAGATTGATTAAAAAAATAACCGACCAGATCCTCATGAATCGTAAAAAGACATGGATACAGGTTCACTCCGTTTTGGGCCGCTCTGCTGAGCCATTTGTCAATTAACCTGGCATTGTCAACATCATACCTGTCGAGGCCTCCTGAATTGTATAATAAATTGGCACAACCCTCAAAAGGATTCCATTCAAATACCGGTGGAGCCCAGGTTTGGTGAAACATTTGTAAACGATACGCATTAATATTCTTTGATGCCAGGTATTGCCACATGATTTCAGTCATCAAAGAATCAGCGGGATAGGGACCATTGGGAATTCCGAGGACAGCAGCAGTAACACCGGGAGTATGCCCGTTAATTCCGTTTACGATCATATAGGTGCTATCACTGAACATGAACCGGTAAGGGTTTGAATCGCTTATGTTAATAAACCCATGATTTCCCTCCTGTGCCGGAAGGCATTCCATCGAACCGTTGAACACCTGGCTGACAGCATTTGAATGAAAGGTTACTGAATAATTCCAGATTCCCGATTGTGTTGGCGAGAAGCGTAGCTTCCATGTATTAGTGTCGAAATAAAATCCTTCCATTTTGAGAACCTGTGATGAAGGCCCTGTGAAAATGCCTGTTATCGTTACATCCCAGAAAGGATTGGTAAAAACGCTCTCATCACTATCAAAACTAAGTTCATAAATACTCCATTTTGAAGCAGAGTTGGGTTCAGGGACTGTTATGGTGACCTGTCCGGAAACAGCTACTCCTGAGAGGAGCAAAGTAATTGCAAGGAAAATTCTAAGGTTTTTAACAAACCGGATGTGATACAATTTTGTCATTATCTTAGGTTTACAGGTAAATAAATTTCAGTAAATGATTGTGAAAAGTAATGTAGTGAGCAGCGTCACCCGCCGCGAATTCAATGTGCTAATTAACAATAGCTGAGCCCTTTTTGTTTGAATTAAAGGTATTAATACTACGCTAACCGGGGCTACTCCTGTCATAGCTTCTTGTAACTTATACTACCTGCCATAAGAATGCCTTGCTGGTTAATTCTAGGTTACAAATTTGATAGTTATGTTATCAAAGAGCAACCCATAGGCAGTTCAAAACCGGTGCGTCCTTCGCTTCATTTAGTTCCCAGCCTGTTCATCAGCCTTTCACCCTCAAAACCGGTGATCTACTTTTGCTAAAAAGTGGTGAAAATAAATTTGCCAGTTACACTCAGGACGCTTATGCAAAGACCCAGGACGATTGTGCAAAGACTCAGGACGATTGTGCAAAGACTCAGGACGGTTGTGCAAAGGCTCAGGACGGTTGTGCAAAGGCTCAGGACGCTTGTGCAAAGACTCAGGACGCTTGTGCAAAGACTCAAGACGCTTGTGCAAAGACTCAGGACGGTTGAGCAAAGACTCAGGACGCTTGTGCAAAGACTCAGGACGCTTGTGCAAAGACTCAGGACGCTTGTGCAAACACTCAGGACGGTTGTGCAAAGACTCAGGACGCTTGTGCAAAGACTCAGGACGCTTGTGCAAAGGCTCAGGACGCTTGTGCAAAGGCTCAGGACGCTTGTGCAAAGACTCAGGACGATTGTGCAAAGACTCAGGACGCTTGTGCAAAGGCTCAGGACGCTTGTGCAAAGACTCAGGACACTTGCGCAAACTCTCAGGATGTTCAGCACGACGGCCGAGGTGGGAGTGTAAAATAAACTGTGTCAGCTGAGTTTTTAATAGATTTGTACGTCGGGCTAAACGGACACAGGCTCTGCTGGGGAGCAACCTGTGAAGGGATAATCCCGACCGATGGGATTAATTTCCACAAAGTGCTGCCATTAAAAGTAGCACTTTTTTTATGGGAAATAAATCTTTGAGCAATATGCCTTAAAAAACCCAACATTGCTTTTTTAGTTTATGTTAATTCTGGCCCTTTCCCCGAATATAATATCAAGCTGGGTTGATACCAAGCCCCAGTTTGGTATGGGCTGGGTCCATTTTTCCACAAGGTTCTGGGTTGCAAGGAATATGAGTTTGAGCAAAGCCATATCACTGGTAAAAGCTCCTTTTGTTTTGGTGACTTTACGTACCTGGCGATGAAACCCTTCGATGGTATTTGTAGTGTACATTATACGGCGGATTTCTGGAGGGTATTTGAAAAAGTTGCTCAGGTTCTCCCAGTTATTTCGCCAGGAAGTAAATACAGGTGCGTATTTTTTGCCCCATTTAGCTTCCATGGTTTCCAGGTTATCTTCGGCTTCTTGCTTTGTTGTTGCCTGATATACTGTTCGTAAATCGGCTATGAATGCCCTACTGTCTTTATAAACTACAAACTTTATCGTGTTCCTTATCTGGTGAACAATACAGGGTTGCACTTCTGTTGAAGGGAATACAGTGTCGATTGCTTCTTTAAACCCTTTAAGGTTATCAATGCTGGCAATCAAAATATCTTCAACCCCACGGGCTTTTAAATCGTTGAGCACCTGTAGCCAAAACCGGGCACCTTCGCTTTCCGAGACATACATGCCCAGCAGGTCTTTGATGCCTTTGTTGTTCAGCCCTAAGATATTGTATACGGCTCGGGTTACTACCCTTCCATCTTCCCTCACTTTATAATGCATGGCATCCATCCATACGAAGGTATATAAGCTTTCCAAGGGGCGTTGTTGCCATTCTTTTATCATTGGGATTACCCTGTCGGTAATATTGCTCAAGGTGGTGGCTGAGATGGTAAACCCATATGTTTCTTCTACAAAATCACATATATCCCGTGTGCTTACCCCCTTTCCGTATAGTCGCAATATCCTGCTTTCCAGCTCATCATTTATGATTACTTGTCTTTTGCCAACCAGTTCCGGCTCAAATGTGCCATTCCGATCTCTGGGAGTTTCAAGTTCAAACTCCCCGCCAGTACTCTTCACCATTTTCCTTGATTTTCCATTACGACGATTGCCTGCTGTGCGTTCATGCTCATTCATATGGCCATCCATTTCGCCTTGTAGCATCTCTTCCAGCATTTGCTTTAATAAAGGCTGAAAAACGCCCTCTGGGCCCGAAATAGGCACTCCTCGTTTTAGCTTTTCCATGGCTTCCCTTTTGAATGCCTCGTAGTCAAATTTGTTCTCTTCCATAGTGGTGTCAAGTTTAAGAATTTTAATCCTTGACACAGTTTATTTTACAGTCTCGCCGAGGTCGGATGTACAAAGCCTGATCACGATTGTACAAAACCTGAACGCGCTTGTACTAACCCCGAACACGCTTGTATATAACCTGAACACGCTTGTACCAAACCTGAACACGCTTGTACAAATCCTGAACGCGCTTGTACAAAACCTGAACGCGCTTGTACAAAACCTGAACACGCTTGTACAAAACCCGAACACGCTTGTATAAAACCTGAACACGCTTGTATAAAACCTAAACGCGGGTAATGTTAAGATTGGGAATGTCCAAAAAAGTGTGTAAATTTAATACCGGGCAACGATGAACATGGACAAAAATACTCAAAGGGCAGGTTGATGTTGCCCGGCATGGGATGCTTCACCATAATTTTCATTATCTTTGTGAATATGCATAACCAATAAATTAGAAATGAGCAGATTAATTATCAACCGACTCGATTATGCGAGGATTAAGAAATGCATCTCTGATGCCAGTCAATCAAGAACTATACGAAAGGAAGAAGCCGAGAAACTCCTCGATGAACTCGGAGCAGCTAAAATTGTTGAACCCCAGGATATTCCTTCGGATGTAGTCACCATGAATTCAATTGTGAAGCTGAGCTTTATGAACAACGACAGGCGGGTGCAGTTACAAATCGTTTACCCTGACCAGGCCAACCTGAAGAACAATAAAATTTCGATTCTATCACCTGTCGCTACAGCGCTTATCGGATATAAAGCCGGTGATGAAATTGAATGGGTTGTACCCGCGGGCCTCACCAGGATAAGGATTGATGAAATAACCTACCAGCCCGAGGCTGCCGGCGACTATGATCTGTAATCCGGTACATTCAGTTGAGCAGACAGTAACAGGCTTGCGAAATAAAAGAAGGTCACTGCGAAGGTGGCCTTCTTTTTTTAGAATATATCGTTACGTGGGATAATTTCCTTAAGCGATGATCACCCGGCCCGCCACTAAAGTTTATCCACATCCACCGTGTTCCATTTTATCTGGTCGAGTGGCGGCCCCCAGTGCAAATCGGTAAATTTATACTCCTTATTCGGCTGTATGCTCTCGTCCTCATCATACTGCTCGTCGATTCCCACGCGGTGAATCCCCGGGACATGAACCCTGTAAACAAGCCTGCCTTTCATGGGAAAGCCCATATCCGGAAAGGCTTCTTCGACCAGCACCAGCGGTTTGTCGGTAAACACCGGGTAACGCTGGAATTCGAGCGTATGTTCCTCCATTTTATTCACCTGGCCAAAAGTAGCCGGGCTAAGCACCTTTGCTATAGCATCCCATCCCTCCGATGGCCCTTCATAATCCCATTTTATTTCGCCGCTCCAGTCTTCCGTAATAGCAAGGTTCCATATTTCGGCGCAGTTACCGTCCTTAAACCATGTTTTCCCTTCGATTTTGATCTTTACCGGAATGGTGTATTCCATGATCACCAGGTCATCAGGCTCGCTTTTATCGCCGAGTATGGCTTTTCCCTTAGCCGTCATCTCCCCTTCGCCTTTCAGCTTCGATACCACCTTCACCGAATCGAGCCGCGAAGTGCTGCCGGTCTGGCATTTTGGTATAACGGCAAAGTTGGTTCCCGTTTGGAAAGGCACCTCCCCTCTCACCGTGATTTCCATATCAATGCCTTCTACCTGCCAGGAATAATTGTGGTTATACTCAACCGAATAACTGCCTTGCGGGAAAGCGGAAACTCCTGTTAACTGCATGACAATGAACAAGCAAAATAACTTTCTTGATTTCATAAACTCATCCGTTTTAAGAGTAACTATTAGCGGGTAAAGGAAGCCGGGCATTTAAGATGGTGTTCCCGAATCGCCTTCGATGCAAGGCTCCGGAAGAATGGTACAGTTCAGGAACAGGAGTAGTTGAAGAGTGATTAAATATACAACATTTCAGCATAACTTGCAAATGGCCGTTCCTGATTGCAGTCCACGCCGGGATTCCTTTCCCCGGGCTTCATCTGTCAGGCCATGGCTGCCGAAAAACCGTGATTTTGCAAATTTCATCACTACAAACTGCCACATTCCAATAATTCAATAACTTTAACTGCAAATTTTTCACATGGAAATCAGGGAGTATATCAATAGTTTGAATATCCGCTACCGTTCAGGCCATTCAACCGAACACACTTACAGGGCTGACCTTCAGAACTTAATCGAATCGCTTGCACCGGGTGTGATGGCCACCAATGAACCGCACCGTATTGAGTGTGGCGCACCCGATTATATCATTACCCGGAAAAATATACCCATTGGTTTTATCGAAGCCAAAGACCTCGGCGCCGACCTTGGCAGCCGTGCCCACAAAGAGCAGTTCGACCGTTACAGGCAGTCGCTCAACAACCTGATCATTACCGATTATCTCACCTTTCAATTCTATGTGGATGGCATTCATGTGACTACCGTTGCCATCGGACAAATACAGAACAATAAGGTTGTGGCCCTGACCGGCAACTTCGACAATTTCAGCCGCCTAATGACCGATTTCTGCAATTTTAAAGGGCAAACCATCACCTCGTCGCAGAAACTTGCCCGGCTGATGGCAGGCAAAGCCAGGTTGCTGGCCGATGTGATTGAAAAGGCGCTGACGACTCCCGAGAGCGAGGATGACAACAACCTGCACGGGCAATTTGAATCGTTTAAGCAGGTGCTTATCCACGACATCACCGCGAAGGACTTTGCCGACATGTATGCCCAGACCATTGCCTACGGCATGTTCGCAGCAAGGCTCAACGACCCGTCGCTCGAAGACTTTACCCGTACGGAAGCGGCAGAACTCGTCCCCAAAAGCAATCCCTTCCTCCGGAAATTATTCCAGTATGTAGCCGGTTACGACCTCGACGACCGCATTAAATGGATCATTGATGCCCTGGCCGATGTATTCCGGGCGGCAAATGTATCGGCGCTGCTGAAGGATTTCGGCAGGGAAACCCGCCAAACCGACCCCATCATTCACTTTTACGAGACTTTCCTGAGTGAGTACGACCCTGCACTGCGCAAAAGCCGTGGGGTGTGGTACACTCCCGAGCCGGTGGTTTACTTCATCATCAGGGCAATCGATTACCTGCTGCAAACCGAATTCGGGCTTTCGCAGGGGATCACGGATACAAGTAAAATAAAAATCAAGGTGAATGTGCAGGGCAAAATGGCGGAACGTGAAGTTCACAGGGTGCAATTCCTTGATCCCGCTACCGGAACCGCCAGTTTTGGGGCTGAAATTATCCGGCAATCGTATGCAAAGTTTGAAGGGCAGCAAGGATTATGGAACAATTACGTGGAAGAGCACCTCATTCCCAGGCTGTACGGTTTTGAAATACTGATGGCTTCGTATGCCATGGCGCACCTCAAACTCGACCTGCTGCTGAAAGAAACCGGTTACAAGCCGAACAAGGAACAGCGTTTCAGGATTTACCTCACCAACAGCCTCGAAGAACACCATCCCGATACCGGCACGCTGTTTGCCAACTGGCTGAGCACCGAAGCCAACGAAGCCAACCATGTGAAACGCGATGTGCCGGTAATGGTAGTGACGGGGAATCCGCCATACAGTATTAGCAGTAACAACAAAAGTGAATGGATTGAAGAATTGGTGTCTGGCTACAAAAAGGATTTAAATGAAAAAAACATCCAGGCTCTATCAGATGATTATGTGAAGTTCATAGGGTTGGGACAATATTATATTGACAAGAATGGAGAAGGATTATTGGCATATATTACAAACAATAGTTTTCTGGATGGAGTGATCCATAGGCAGATGCGCAAAAGTCTTGTGGAGAGCTTTGATAAAATCTATATTCTGGATTTGCATGGAAACTCAAAAAAGAAAGAAGTTGGTCCAAATGGTGAACCTGACCAAAATGTTTTTGATATTATGCAAGGAGTTTCAATCTGCATTTTAATGAAGAACGAAACTAACAATAATTCTGAATTCGCGGAAGTCTACCATACAGAATTATACGGGAAAAGAGACTTCAAATATGAATTCCTCTCAAATACTATGTTTGAAAATATTCGATGGGAAAGAATAAATTTACACCACCCGGAATATATTTTCGTAAAACGAAATGAAGGTATAAGATCAAAATATCTCAGAGGTTTTAGCTTAGATGAGATATGGGACAAATCAAATACTGGAGTAGAAACAGGTAGAGATATTTTCTTCATCTCCGAATCACGTCAAATACTTAAAGATAGGTTCAAAACCATTGATAATGAGACTATTATTCAGTATAACATTAAAGATAGTGATAATTTTCGGTTTTTAACAAATCTCAACAAAAGTGTATATGCTGAAGATAATATTCGACGATATTTAGCAAAACCCTTTGATTATAAATACTGCTATTATGATCCTTCCATCTTGAGAAGAGGATCATATGAAATTCAAAAGCAATTCTTGTATTCTGGGAATGTTGGATTAGTATGCAAAAGAGGGAGACTTTTAGGTAATAACAGCAATTTCTCACATATCACAATCACCAATAATGTGACAGATAAGAATATCCTTGCTGATCAATCATTTATTTTCCCACTATACACATATCCTGCAACAAAAAGCGATCAAAACAATGGACGTACACCTGCAAGAATACCAAATCTAAACGCTGAAATTGTCGGGCAAATAGCAGAGAAACTGTCTTTAACCTTCGTGTCCGAGAAAAATTCCCCTCCTTTGGAGGGGTGCCCAACGGGCGCGGTGGCACTTTCTGCCCACGCACCGGAGGCTCACCCATCCGACCGCGAAGCCTTTTCTCCATCGGCAACGGATACAGGCAAGGAAACCGTCACCGTCATCAACAACATCGCCATCAAACGAAACTTTGTCGAAAACCTGCCGCATAATTCGTCACTCAGCCAGTTGGCCAAGGATAAACGAAAAGCAGGAATACTATCGGAAGTTTTGTTTTGGCAACAAGTTCATAAAGGCCATTTTCACCACATCGATTTCGACAGGCAAAGGGTTATCGGAAACTATATCGTTGATTTTTATGTGAAAACGTTGGGGTTGGTGGTTGAAATTGATGGACACAGCCACGACACCAAAGCTGATTATGACGCAAAAAGGCAGGCTTACCTCGAAAGCTTTGGGCTTAGGGTTTACCGGATCAAGGACGGCGATGTTAAGATGCAGCTCGGTAAAGTGATGGATGAGTTAGAGAAGTATATTATTCAAGAGTACGGAGAAATGACCACCCCGGCTTTCAGCCACCCCTCCAAAGGAGGGGCATTTTCTCCCGTGGACATTTTAGATTACATCTATGCCGTTTTGCACTCGCCAACATACCGCGAAAAGTACAAGGAGTTCCTCAAGATTGATTTCCCGCGTGTACCCTACCCCAAAGAGGTTGAAACCTTTTGGCAGCTTGTAAAACTGGGAGGAGAACTGCGGCAGTTGCACCTCATGGAAAGCCCGCTGCTTAACACGCTCATCACCCGCTACCCTGTTGGCGGCAGCAATACGGTAGAAAAGGTTCGTTATGAGGGTGGCCGGGTTTACATCAATGATACGCAGTACTTCGACCAGGTGCCTGCGGGTGCGTGGGAGTTTTACATCGGCGGTTACCAGCCGGCGCAAAAGTGGCTCAAAGACCGCAAGGGGCGCACGCTTCTGTTCGACGACATACTGCACTACCAGAAGATCATCGTTGCCCTGCACGAAACCGGCAGGGTGATGCAGGAGATTGACGGGATCGGGATTGAATGATAGATCATGCGTTCAGTAAATTTGTGGTAATTGTAACATTCAAACGATGGCAACACATGATGATTTTCTGAAATTGGATATTCGCGTCGGGCGAATTATCGAGGCAGAGGATTTCCCCGAAGCAAGGAAACCATCGTACAAGCTAAAAATTGACCTTGGCAAGGAAATCGGCGCCAGGAAGTCGTGCGCACAACTCACCGCCAATTACAGCATCAGCGAACTGGTTGGGAAACAGGTGTTGTGCGTGGTAAATTTCCCTCCGCGGCAAATCGGACCGGCAGTATCGGAAGTCCTGGTACTGGGCGTGCCCGACGATAAGGGTGATTGCGTCCTTGTTGTCCCCGGACGGGATGTCCCGGTTGGCGGCAGGCTCTGGTAAAGGCTGCCGGTATATCCCGCACAAAGGCTGAGGCACATGCCTCAAACCGGCATTCAGGATTGAATACCTTTATTCAGCCATTCCTAACAATAAGAGATTACAAACCGGAGTGAATCTTTACGGCTTTATATGCAAATGCCGCTCTATGTAGCGCTTCTTCGCCTCTTCAGGATCAGAGTCAAGCGCAATATAAATTGTGGTATTCTTATCAATGACTACCGGTTGCAGCGCTTTAATATCAGGCGAATCAAGCCTGGGCGGTTTCTTCTCATACATCATGTTTACCTCCTTTTATTAGTCTTCCAAACCCGGTTCAACCCGCCGGCATAAATCAAGCCTGAATGATGTCTAAAGATAGTAAATTATATCAATAAAATAGCAGGAATAAATTCTATCTTTTAAAATCTTGTATCTCAATATTTTATTATACCTTTGCCGCGTTAATTAAAATCAAATCATGAAAAATGGAATCGTAAAGTTCTTTAACAATTCGAAAGGATTCGGATTTATTAAAGACAGTGAATCAGAAAAAGAGTATTTTGTCCACATCAGCGACTGCAAACAAAGCATCAAGGAAAACGACGAAGTCACTTTTGAACTTCAGGAAGGAAAAAAAGGATTAAATGCCGTTAATGTTAAACTTGCATAGTTTATAATACACGTACAGTTAATAATTTTAGCCTTACCCGGTGTAAGGCTTTTTTTGTACCCTGTCGTTCATATTCATCTAACTGACTGATGTCCAGCCATGAACATCCTTTCATGAACCTGATTTTTCATGAAAATGGGCCAGTATATTCCATTCTAAAAACAATCAGCAAGAATAACGGTAACTTTGAGCAGCAGTTTTACCAATAAAACCAAATTGACAATATTATGGGCAGGAGCAGTGATTCATTCGGCAAGCGAAATGTAAAAAGCAAGCAGGAGCAAAAGCGCAAGCAAAAAGAAGAAAAAAGGTTGAACCGCAAGGACGGTGACCGCAAGTCAGGCCTCGATGATATGATCGCCTACGTGGACGAAAACGGGATGATCACCTCCACTCCTCCCGATCCTGACAAGAAAACGAAAGTAGTAGCTGAGGACATTGTTATCAGTTCTCCCCGCCTGACCGATGACGCCGACAGCAACTCCGAACGTAAAGGCAAACTCGTACAATTCAATGAATCAAGGGGTTTTGGGTTTATTAAAGACCTTGCAACCGGGCAGGATTATTTCGTCCACGTGAGCGAATTCAACGGTCAATTAAATGAAGGCGACGAAGTGACATTCCTTATTTCGAAAGGTAAACGAGGCCTGGCTGCCACCAATGTAAAGGCTGCGATATAAAATCATAACACTTTATTCAGTTCCTTTCTGCATTACAATTTCTGCAACAGCTTGCATCATAATGCAAACGGCTACAGGACAATTTCATACGAATTGTAAATTTGCGGGCCATAAATTCCGGAGAATTTACTGTTACCGGAAAAAGCTACTAACGCAATAAATCCAAGCAGGCAAACAGCCCGATCAATACTGCTTCAAAGTTGTGAACCGGTATTTAAATTTATAGAAACAAGGATACACTTACCTGAGCAGGCGGTAAAACACCCAGGGTGCAAGTGCGACCCAGGCGGGGATGAACACCCAGATTTTCCCTTTCAACAGATTATATTCTGATAAAAGGGTTTGCCACGAATTGCCCCTGTACCTGCCGAAACCAAACTCAAAAATGAGGGTGAGAATTACCCAGATGATCCCGAGCAGCAAAGCCTGAGACTCCGATTGAGGAGGGTACCGCCTGACAATGAAATAGATATAAACGGCAAAAAAGAGGATGAGGGTTACGGTCGAAAGCTGGTGTGCCCTGTGATCGGAAACGTACTTTTTTATGATGGCTTCGCGCAGCAGCCCGTTCGCTATGGCTATCAGCAGCATCGGCAGCCATGCCAGTACATACCTGAGTTCAATTGTCATATTACATGGTTTTGATTACGATTTTTCGTTAACCGGATGAGGTTGCAACCAGGCGGCTGAGTTCTGCCGGGTAAGTTGCGGATAAATATTACTATAAAGCTGTACTGTCAATCGCTTTTTTCAGTTCGGTTGTCCATAGTCGTATTGCATTCCAGTCGCGGTGATCACCTTCATTCCAGACACCAAACATTACACTCAGCTTAAATTTCAGCCTGTCAGCGAATGAAGGTACCTTTTTGATGTCGAGAATCCCGGCAAAGTATCCTTCTTTTATTGGCTTTACAAATGAGCGCATCGGTTCGAGCCATCCCTGTACAAATGACGTATATTGGTTGCCGCTTTTCATGGCAAGGGTCATGCAGACAAGGAAAGCAGCAAAAGGCTTCCCGGAAATAACGTCTTTGTTTCGCCGGACAAATTCAACGACTTCGGGCATAAGCTTGCCCGCCTGCACAGCGCTGCCTGCAATTATTGCTCTATACCCGGAAACATCGCCGGCTGAATGTACTGGCACTACGTCAACCTGTGCTCCCAACGCTTCCAATGTTTCACCCATAAAGTCAGCTATCCCTTTGGTTGCGCCTGTGCGTGTTGCATATATGATGAGGATTTTGCCGGCCATGGTATGTTCCGCTTTGTCAACCTGGTTGAAATTCATTTTCGGGAATAGTACATTTTAATTGAACCTTTCGAGATTGCAAACATAAGCAAGATTCGGTTAACCGCTTCCTGCCCGGTCATCCGGCAGCATGTCCTGATTTTCTTAGGTCTTCCTGATTTTAACCTTTATTTGCTGAAACTCTCTCATTGTTAATGAATTATTCCTGATCATGTAGTGATACCTCCAGAATTTTTTGTATATTTAACATGGAATTGCCGGCAACATTTTTCATTATGAATATTTCACACCTCAGCGATGAGGACTTTCTTGGAAGATTGACCCAAATCATCCATTCCAATATTGAGGATGAGAGCCTTTGCGTTACTAGGCTTGCCGAAGAAACCGGGATGAGCGCGACCACTCTGAACCAGCGGCTGCATTCGATAAACGGCAAACACCTTAACCAGTTTATTCGCGAAGTCCGGCTGAATAAGGCTTTTGAACTGCTGAGCAACGGCCATTATACTGCATCCGAAGTTGCTTACCAGGTAGGATTCTCCAGCCCTACCTATTTCAATAAATGCTTCCACGAGCATTTCGGTTACCCTCCCGGAAAAGCCAGGAGCATTGTAAAAGCCCGAGAACATGTTGCTCATGAGAAAATTTCTGCCGAAGGAGGTGATCGACCCATATCGGGAAGAAAGTATAAAATCGTTTCGCTTTCATTGGCGCTTATTGCTATTACGGTAATAGCTGTGTTTAGGTTAATAACACATACTGCGCCGTTGAATGCTGATGAAGAAACAGCCCCGGGCCGAAGCCGTGTGCAGATCGCCGTATTGCCTTTCCGCAACATGACGAGCGATACCACCTGGAACATTTGGGAAGAAGGCATACAGTCGTGCCTTATCAACGCGCTTTCAAACTTATCTGACCTGGCAGTACAGTCCGAACAAACCATAAACGGCATCCTGAACAACGAGGGCATCACCAATTATGCTTCGCTTCAGCCCGAAGTGGTACCCACCATTGCAAAGAAATCAGGCGCCAGGCTGTACATTGCAGGCAATATCAACCGCGCCGGTGAAACCATCAGGCTAAATGCACTCATGGGTGACCTGGAAAATAAAAATGAGGTGTCATCCTTTCATCTGGATGGCAAAAGCCTCAACATCCTCGAGATGATTGACTCGCTTTCAATCCTTATTAAAAACTCATTATTGATGTCGGAGTTACGAATGGTTCAGCCTGACGAGATTCATGATTATAAAGACTATACCACCAAATCGCCCGAAGCATACAGGTATTTCATCTACGGGAACATGGCGTTTTACAGGAATGATTTCGAAACGGCGAAAGAGTGGTATATGCAAGCCCTGGCCAGTGATTCAACATTTTATAATCCTATGGCCAAGCTGGCTGTTGCTTACTATAATGAAGGCAACTTTGAAGCCGGAAGAGAATGGTGCATTAGATATTATGCAAAGAAAGACCGCTACAACATGCGCGAGAAGATAGGAGCAAATTTTCTGTATGCACTCTTTTTTGGAACTACATATGACCGGATAAAATATCTCAGGCAGTTGCTCGACCTGGATGATCAGAATGCGCTGACCTGGTTCAATATTGGAGATGCATATCTCGAAATGATGCAGTACGATAAAGCCATTCCTGAATTTGAAAGGGCGCTCAGTCTGTTTCATCAATATGGGACAAAACCTTACTGGCTGGCATTTTATGCGGAATTAGGTATTGCGTATCACAAGACCGGTCAGTATAAGAAAGAAAAAAAGCTGTACAGGCAGGCTGAACGCGATTTCCCCAACGATCCCGACCTTCTCGATCAGCAGGCATGGCTCGAACTCACCCTGGGAAACGAAAAGGAAGCCAAAATCTATCTCGACAAATGGCTGGCATTGCGCCGCGAACAAAGCTGGACCGAAGCGCATATCAGCAGTTACCTGGCCTATATCTATTCAATGGCTGAGCGGTACGACAAAGTAGAAGAATATTACAGGAAAGCGCTCGCCCTCGAACCGGGGAATATTAACAGGCAGAATAATTTTGCCTATTTCCTGATTGATAAAAACCGTAACACCGACGAAGGCCTTGCCATGGCCGTTAAAGCCCTGGCATCTGACCCTGAAAACTATTACAGCATGCATATTACAGGGTATGCACTTTATAAAAAAGGAGCGTACCGGCAGGCGCTCGAATGGATGGAAAAAAGCTGGGCACTGCGGATGAAAAAATCCATCTACCAGCACCGCAGCTTCCTGCAACTAGAGGAAGCAAGGAAAGCCGCCGCCAAACAAAAGACTATCAATGGTTAACATTCTAAGATGCTATTTAACCCTATCCCTTATCCGGAGGCATTCCCCTGCTTCCTGCTCCCGGCAACGATGATTTTCCTCACCCTTGCGAAGAGCAACAATCTCAGTGATTTTTAAATTGTTTCATGATTTGCAGCATCAGGGCATGAGCCTGTTGTGCCTGCTGGCCAACATCGTTCCCCTGTATTTTGGTGACACCCGTCAGGATGTTATTGGTGCCTTCGTCCCATACATTGGTTTTATTTGAGCCGCCAATAACCGTGTAGTTGCTTGTTCCTTCTCCCAGCCAGACGGGTGCTGCCAACGCGGTAACATTCTGCACATTGTTGCCCTGCATAAACCATTTGGCAGTGGCATCTCCATTAATCCCTGAATAGATTCCTGCTATCCCTTTTCCACACACTGTGTTGGATTTGACAATAATATCATCGGCTGCAAACCCGAATATACCACCCCAAAATCCTTCGCTGTTCATTTCTACCTGGTTGTTTTTAACAATAGCATCAATGGTCTTACCGTACCCTTCATAATTGGGTTCATCAATTATGGATATCCCATCGCATTCCGACGCTTCCACGATATTGTGCTCTATCAGATAAGTGGATAAAGATTTGTCAGCAGGATCGGAGAATATTCCTTGTGAGATATAGATGGGCCCCCAATCAATATTTTCAAATGTATTGTAGGAAATTTCGACTGTTGAATTACTGAATTCCCCTATTGTAAGCGGCCAGTGCCCGTCTTTAAAAACATTACCCGACGCTCCGTTGCCTCCGATGAGCCAGGTAGAATTATTATCAAATAAATTCGACAGACTATTGACTGCACCCTGGAACAGACAGCCGGTAATCTTTTGATTACCTCCTGTCAGATATTGATCTCCCCATGAACCAATCCAAAGAAATTCACCAACATTATAATCGAAGACATTGCCGGCACCACCAATGAAATCAATATTATTAAAAACCGAGCTTGCGTTTATATTTGTATTTGGAGGCATCAGTTCCGCGCTTCCGGTTACTGAAATTAGAATTGGCAGGCAGTTCTGGAACCAATCATTATCATTCAGGTTTATGGTAGGTTCAGGATCTGTAATCTTAAATGTCATGTCCGACATTCTCACATAACCATGCCGGAAAACGATCAGGCATCCCCAGTTGTCGTTCAGGTTGGGTCCTCCCGATTCACTTGCGTCTATTTTATCATGGGTGGTGAGCACGGTTTTGTTCTTCCCGGCCCCTCTGATATAACCGTCGAAACCGTCAATCTCAATACAGTGTTTAAGGTAAAATGTTCCGGCCGTTAACTTCACGGTACAGCCCGGGCCCGCTGCAACCGCATTGTTCAGGGCAGTTTGAATGTTGTAAGAATCATCCTCGTAATTGCCGCTGGGTGCAACGGTGAAAATTGCGCCGCTCTTCAGTTCCAGAGCAGGAGCCTGCGCAGGAACCGGGTTTTCCTCCTTGTTGCAGGAGAACAGGCAGGCGGTAAACAACAATACCGCCGCGATACTGAAAATTCTGATTGTTTTCATTTGAACTGATTTTTTGGTGAGTAATAATCAGGTTAAAATTATCACCGCCAGCCTGCAAACGATTAGCACTTTTTAACAATAATATTACATTTTCAATGGCAATGCTTACACTTTTTTAATCGAATTCAACTGCACAAAAATGAGTATAAATTAAGCACTGATGTTGCACAATCATTAGAAGACAGATGAGAAGGATTACTAAAACTATTTGCTTATCTCAGACGGGTTCTGCCCGAATTCCTCGTTAAATACCCTGCTGAAGTGTGAAAGGTTTTAAATCCGGTTTCAAAGGCTGCTTCCAAAACATTGCGTTCAGATGATAGCAGAAGTTCCCGGGCTTTATATCGTCGGAACGAACAGATATACTCGTTTACGGTACTACTCGTCAGCGATTTGAACTTGCGGTACAACTGTGCACGACTCATTCCCAGGTCGCTGACAGGTTTATAGGCCGTAAGATTTGATAAGTAATAAACCGGAAACCGAATCCTGAAGACCATCAAATATGAGTACTTCATGGTAAATAGCGCCAGAATTTACACTAAGAGACTGTTTAGATTTTATAATAATATGCTATTAGTTCAGAATCCTCGTAAAACTGTCACAAAGAGCGCAGTCGAAATGCTCTCGTTCAACTCAATTAGAAGCAAAATTGAGCAGTTCTAGTTGGTTTCGACTACGCTCAACCTGACTGAAGCGTGAGACATTGACGCATAATAACACAATGAATTAATCTTAGACAGATTCTAATAAATATACGAAAATAAGGCCACTTCTGATCTCCTATTAGAGTTAACATGCTGAAAAGCAGCATAACCACCGGCAGATATCCGATACGAGGGATCAAATACATTTTCACATATCGTTTAAAATGATTCCCTGAGATGCTTAAAAAAAGCACCCGCCTGTGGGTAAGGCGGGTGCCGGCCATAAACTGGATGAATAGTACGAAACTGAGTTTCATCCAATTTTATCAGTACTGACAGTTTCTGCTTTAAGGTAAAACAGGCGCCATCAGTCGCAAGGCATCAGAGCGAATACTATTGTGGATGATAAACTGTTATGTTGCATGAGAATGTTTGACCCGATAGTACCTGAAAATCATCCAAATCGGGGCTGAGTTCCCCGCCTGTTCCATGCCATCCAACATAGTCGCCGGGAGTTGCACCCCCTGAATTATCGGTGTCTTTCCAGAGTATGAGGTGATAGGTGCCCGGATCGATTCCCGTGATATTGAAAACCACGCTTTTACCGCTTCCGCTGGTAGTGACTTTTTTCACCAAACCGCCGTAGATCGTCTGCAAAACGGCGGGGATGCCATCAAGATTGCCTGTTACTCCCGATTCCAACTTAGCCACTCCGCTTACCTGGGTTACTGGCTCTAACACGGTAACAGTGGCGGTTTTTGTTGTAGTTTCTCCGTGCTCATCTTTGGCTTCAGTATTCACGGTGTAAGTACCGGCACTGCCTGGGACTTTCCAGTATCCGGCTGAACCATCCGCTTCTACATCGCCACCGGTAGCTGAATAAGTGTACGTAATCAGTTCGTTCTCCGGATCAGTGGCGTTAACACTTACTTTTACATAACCACCCGCGTTAACGGTCGCGGGTTCAATTTTAACGGAACTGATCTCCGGAGCGCCGTTCTGATCGTCCTTTCCGCACGATGCGTAAAGAATTGCCATGCCTGAGAAGGCAAGCAGGGCAATCGGGTAAAACACATTTTTTTTCATGGCCTGAGTTTTTTGGTTAATACTGTTCATCCTTTGGGGATGAAAGAGGGTTGGTTGATATTACCTCACAATATTACTCAGGCTTCTGCAGGTTCCTTTTGCTCTCTGTCTCAAATAGTTTGCTGGTTATCTCATAATGCTTTTTCTCTTTTTTTGGATCAGGCTGCCGGTATGGTTGTATTGAGATATTGAAGATTACAATAGGAGCTGAATGCCGGATCTATTTGCTTATCTCAGAGGGGTTACGCCCGAATTCCTCGGTAAATACCCTGCTGAAGTGTGAAAGGTTTTTAAACCCGGTTTCATAAGCAACTTCTGAAACATTGAGTTCGGAGGAGATTAAGAGTTCCCTGGCTTTGTGCAGGCGGAACGAACGGATGTATTCGTTTACGGTTTTATTCGTCAGCGATTTGAACTTTCGGTACAATTGAGCCCTGCTCATCCCCAGCTCGCTGCACAACTCATTGATGCCAAAACGGTCGTCGTCGAGGTACATCTCAAGGAGATTCCTCACTTTCAGCATAAACTTGTCTTCAATGGCAGTGCCTTTATCTTCAACCGGTGTTAACGGCCCCATGCCGGCATACCTCTGTTGCAGCCTGCTGCGCAACCTTAGCAGGTTCCTCAACTGAAGCAACAACTCATCGCGGTTGAAAGGCTTGGAGATATAAGCATCGGCGCCCCTCTCGAGCCCATGCAGTTTTGATTGTATGTCAGCTTTGGCAGTGAGCATTACAACCGGGATATGGCTGGTGCGGAAATCATTCTTCAGCGCATCGAGCATACTGATGCCGTCCATCTCCGGCATCATCACATCACTCAAGATGATATCAGGTACAGCTGATAAAGCTTTCTCGAGGCCTTCACGGCCGTTGGATGCTGTGATTACCTGGTAATACTTTCCGGTAAGTTCCTGCAGGTATTCAGTTACATCGCTGCTGTCTTCCACGATGAGCAGGACTGGCAGATCAGCGTTTGCTGTCGTTTTGCGCTTCCCGGTAGTTTTTCCGCTGGTGTCGTGATCTACCGGAATTAGATCATTTTCGCTCGGATTAGGATGCTCCATAGCTACTATTGCGGCTTTGTTAGTGACCGGAATCACAAGCATAAAAGTTGAACCTGAACCTGGCCGGCTTTGGACGTCGATGCTTCCGCCGATGAGCTTAGCCATTTCCCTTACCAGTGCCAGTCCTAGTCCTGTTCCTCCGGCATCGGCTCCGGTGGTAGTTTCAACACGGAAGAAACGGTCGAAGACGTGCGGAAGCATTTCCGGCGAAATTCCCGGGCCTGTGTCACTTACTTTTATTTCGAGTTGTGAGGAATTTCCTTTCACCCGGCAGGCACTTACTTCCACTTTCCCGCCAGGGGGTGTGAATTTAATTGCATTAACGACTAAGTTCGAAATAATCTGCAGTATCTTTTCAGGGTCAAAGTCCATCACTACCGGGCTGTTTTCGCCCAAAAACTCCAGCCTTATATTTTTACCGGCAGCAAGCGAGCTGAAAGATTCGACAATATAATGCAGGTATGCCATCATATCGCCCTGCTGAAGATGAAGTGTCATCGCCCCGGCTTCCAGCTTCGAAAGGTCAAGCATCTGGTTTACCAGGTGAAGCAACCTGTCGGCGTTGCTTTTAATCTTCAGAGCGCCGTCATTGAGCCATTTCTGCGGCTGTTCTTTCATCAGGTCGGCCATACCCAGAATAACTGTAAGCGGCGTGCGGAATTCGTGGGTGATATTGGTAAAAAACTTTGTCTTTAACTCGTCCAGTTCGGTTAGCCGAACGGCCTCGGCCTGTTTCACTTCAGCAAGTTTCTTCTTCTGATTGATATTGTTAAGGATGAGCAAGAGGGTGAAACCTGCCTGCCACGAACAATTCACAGTGAAAAACAGAAGATTTTTCCAGGCGAATAACTCGGGGGCCGGAACCAGCGCGGATTGCATCGAAGCCGTAAAAATGAGTGTGAACAGATATGTGATAAAGAGCATAAGGGTTATACGCACATTTTGCAGATTAATGGTCATATACAGCACCGAAATCCCCGTAAACATAAGCCCAGCCGAATGGAGCAGGCCACCAAGCCGGAGCATAAAATACATGGTAGTCAATAAGTTGATCATCTGGGCACCGAAAATGAACCATTCAATATGTTTCTTCTTAAACAGTATAACCAGGATCATAGGAACGCTTAATGCGAGCAGAAAAAATCCATAATTCACAATGGTTGGCAGGTTCAACACCCAACCAAGTATGGTCATTCCTGCAATGGCAACAGAACTGGCAGCACTGCCGAAAAGAGCATTTTTTTTCATGGTCAGCAGGTTCTCGTCAATTCCCGGGAATGACAGAAGATCATTCAGCCTGTTTTCTTTCAATGAGAAAGCTAATTGGTTCATAGGTAAAGAAATCAAAACAGAAAACAATCAGAGTAAATCAGAAATAGCATTGATCGCCGGCAATTGCATCACAGGATGCTGAAATACAGGCTCTCCGGTAATCAGTAATAAATATACGAAGAAATTGGCTTTTTACACCTGTTCGTTCGGAAAAGTGCCCGGATGGTGAATGCATTGAAAATATTTTCAGTCAGCATGTTGAACCGATAGGGTATTTCCTTCTCCGGGTATCTTAATAAAGAACCGGCATTCATTTTAACCTTACATCAATGGCAAAATACACGGCAATTTTCTTCTCCATGCTCATCATCATGGGTTTCGGCATTTTTGAACATTACAGGGATGGGCGTTACAGCGGCATTTCAAGGGCCGGTTATACCGACGAGCCATACTACGGTTGCAGCAGGCTGGTTATTGAAAAAGGCCGGATTCTAAGTATTGAGTTTTTCGTCCGCGATTCGGTAAAGCACGAGTACTTCGACGATCAGTACGAACGCTATTTTGCAGGCAACGATGAATATATTCAGCAATGCCGCAACGACCGCAAAGGAGTACTCTCCTACCCCGACAGCCTGCTCAAATACCAGGATATCAATAAAGTAGATGCCATTGCCGGCGCCACATGGTCGTACAATCTTTTTAAGGCCTCGGTGAAGAATGCATTGTCAGAAGCCGAAGAATAAAATCTGAAAATGCTCTGTCACCATCTTCCTTTTATCATATCCTGCTTAAGATGTGATGGATACCTGACTAAATAATGAAACCTTCAGCTACTCATTTTTTTTATTGTTCTCAATAATATCAAAAATCGACATCTGGTTCTTCCCTACCTGGCTATCGGTATGTTCTGAATATCTCGCATGAAGTTCGATATACTCGCGGATAGCCCTCCGGTGAAACTTATTGGGTGTTATCTTGTTCTTCTTGCAGTACTTACGCACCTGCTTGTGCAGCGCTTCGGGTATCTTCAATTCCACTTTGTAAAATTTGATTTTCCGGTTTCTTTTCTTTTTTGCAGATGCCATAACGCTGAAATTTAGACCGTTGCTGCCTGTAAAGTTAAGTATTAATCTGCGATGTCAATCCCGTTGCCTTGCAGGTTTTCAATAGTTATTAACATTTTCGGCTACCTGCCGGTAATAATATCACCGATATCATTCATGATTTTCCGTGCAAGCGTGTCAGCTTTAGCCATCGAATCGCTTTCGGAATAAATGCGGATGATTGGCTCAGTGTTCGATTTGCGGAGGTGCACCCATTCGTTGCCGAATTCGATTTTCAAACCGTCGATGGTAATCTTCGGTTGCTTGGCGTATTTCTTCTCCACCTGCCGGATAATCTCATCCACATCCATTCCTTCATCTAGGGTAATCTTATTCTTCGAAATGAAATACGAAGGATAGGTATCGCGCAGTTCCGAACACTTCTTTCCCGATTTAACAAGGTGTGTCAGAAACAACGCTATCCCCACAAGCGCATCGCGGCCGTAGTGAATTTCCGGATAAATGACACCGCCATTGCCTTCGCCGCCAATCACGGCTTGTGTTTCCTTCATTTTCGCAACAACATTTACCTCCCCTACTGCCGATGCCGCGTATGCGCCGCCGTGTTTTTCGGTTACATCGCGCAATGCCCTGGTGCTCGAGAGATTGGAAACCGTATTGCCTGGCTGGTTCCTGAGTATATAATCGGCAACAGCCACCAGCGTATATTCTTCGCCAAACATTTCACCGTTTTCGCAGACAATGGCGAGCCTGTCCACATCGGGATCGACCGAGAAACCGGCATGGGCTTTTTGTTTCACCACCAGTTCCGACAGGGCTGCGAGATGCTCAGGCAAGGGTTCGGGATTGTGCGGAAAGTGCCCGTCGGGGGTACAGTACAACTCATGCACTGTATTAACTCCCAGGGCTTTGAGCAACAATGGAATGGCAATACCCCCGGTGGAATTTACGCAGTCAACGGCTATGGTAAGATTTGCTTTTTTTATGGCATTGCTGTCAACCAACGGCAGCGCTAGCACCTGCTGAATGTGCTTCTGTATCCAGGTATCATCACTGGTGTATGTTCCAATAGCCGTCACCTCGCTGAAACTGAAATGGCCTTCATCAGCGATACGGAGTACTTCAGCGCCTTCGTCGGCATTCAGAAACTCACCTTTTTCGTTCAGCAGTTTTAAGGCATTCCAGTTGGCCGGGTTATGACTGGCAGTTAGAATAATACCACCGTGGGCCTGCAGCCCTGTCACAGCCACTTCAACTGTCGGTGTGGTCGAAAGCCCGACATCGGTCACATCAATACCCATAGCTAATAAAGTCCCGGTAACCAACTGGTTCACCATGAAACCAGAAATTCTTGCATCGCGTCCTACAACGATGCGGATTTTTTTATCCATGTTCTTGTTCCTGATGAAGATGCCGTAGCCTGCAACAAACTTCACCACGTCGGGAGGAGTCAGGCTGTTACCCGGCATACCGCCAATGGTACCACGAATACCCGAAATACTTTTAATAAGAGTCATAAATTGAATTTGTGGTAAAAGTACGCAATTCCAAAAAATGCTGTCCATAAGTATTATTGTCATTATCTAACTGAATTTAAGCGAATTGCTGATTGTCAACAATTCAATTGCACGGGGGTTAAACGGCCTCATAATGTGAAAATGATTACCTTTGCAGGCTGAAAGAGACAAAAGGCATGGATTACAACCCTGAGGAAGATGAGGATTATATCAACGATTTGCTGAAGAGGTTCGAGAAGAACGGATCAGGCAACGGCTCCTCGTTTTTCGACTCACAGGAACTTGAAGATATTGCATATCATTACTTTTCGCATTCCGATCTTGGAAATGCAAAAAAAGCCATTGACCTAGGCTTAAAGCATTTTCCAACGGATAACATCTTTCAACTGCTTATGGCTCAGTATCTTGTTAATCAAGACGAGCCTGCCAAAGCGCTTCGTTTGCTGCAACGCA
>JAKLFM010000032.1 GCA_022711175.1 Bacteroidota bacterium
TGCACATCGTAAATACCCCAGGCGTGCCCTGGTGGCTGAAAATACCGCTGCCGCTCATGCCCATTGTTGAATTTATTGGTGTGCTAACAAAGCCATTCGTATTGATGGTCCGTCTTTTTGCCAACATCACTGCCGGACACATTATCGCATTGGGCTTTATGAGCCTCATCTTTATCTTTGGCGCCATGAAGCCGTGGCTGGGATACGTTGTATCGCCCATCTCGGTAGGGTTTGGAATTTTCATGACATTTCTCGAATTACTGGTGGCCTTCATACAGGCATATGTTTTCACCCTGTTGTCGGCTATCTATTTTGGTATGGCCATCGAAGAGCATCATCATGATGCAGAAAACGATGCCGTACAGGAAACTGCTCATTCCTAGCAAAATTTAGTTAATCACCATAAAATCAATCCTATGTCACTCTTAGCCGTTTTACTCCAGGCAGCATCCAATTTCGCCCCCTTTGCACAACTGGGCGCAGGTTTGGGTGCCGGTATCGCTGCAATAGGCGCAGGTATGGGCATTGGCCAGATTGGTAAGAGCGCGCTCGAATCAATCGCACGCCAGCCCGAAAGCACCGGCGATATCCGTACGAACATGATCATCGCGGCAGCTCTCATCGAAGGCGTTGCTTTCTTCGCCATCGTTGTTTGTCTGCTCATCGTGTTCCTCATTAAATAAGGTTACGATCATTCCGCGCTATCCCGGCGATTGGCCGGGATGCCGGAACTGACCGCATTGTGACAAGTTAAATTTCTTGATTATGGAACTTGTAAAAGTTGATATCGGGCTGCTTTTCTGGATGACACTGTCGTTTGGAACGGTATTGTTTGTCCTGGCCAAATTTGCATGGAAGCCCATCATGAAAGGCATTCACGAACGTGAAGAGTCGATTGAAAAAGCCCTGCATGCTGCTGAAGAAGCAAAAAAGCAAATGCTGCAATTAAAAGCCGGCAACGAAGAGTTGCTTAACCAGGCCAAAGAAGAACGCGATGCCCTGCTTCGCGATGCCCGCAAACTCAAAGATGCCATTATTGATGAAGCACGCGTTAAAGCTAACGAAGAAGCCCAGCGCATTCTCGAAACTGCACGCGAAAACATTCAATATGAAAAGCTCGCGGTTGTTAATGACCTTAAAAACCAGGTTGCTTCCATTTCGATAGAAATCGCTGAGAAAATACTGCAGAAAGAACTGGCCAACAAGGAAGAACAGCATCTATTGACCAGGAAGCTGATGGATGAAGTAAAAATTAACTGACAAGATACCGCTTAAACGTTGCTTTCGCATAAATGAGTTTCACCAAAATAACCGTCCGATACGCTAAAGCCCTTTTCGATCTCGCCCTCGAACAGAATATGCTCGACAGGGTGAAAGATGATATGGCCCTTATCGACACCGTCTGCCACGAAAACAAAGCATTGGTAAATATGCTTCACAATCCGGTGGTGAGTGCCGAAAAGAAGCAGAAAGTGCTGCATGCAATCTTTTCGGGTAGTATCAACAAGCTTAGCCTGAGCTTCCTCGACATTCTTTCGCGCAAGCGCCGCGAACACTATATTGATGGCATAGCCGATGCTTTTGTGAAAATTTACCTGGAACATAAAGGAATCGCCACCGCAAAAGTAACCTCAGCCGAACCACTGGTTGATACTGAAAGGAAGACCATACACGGCATACTTTCAAAACTCACCGACAAGGAAATACAACTTGCCGAGGACATTCGTACTGACATTTTAGGTGGTTTTATTATACAAATGGATGATTACCAGGTAGATCAGAGTGTGGCTACCAAAATCAAAAATCTGAAGAAAGACTTCGAAAAGAACTTATACGTTAAAGGATTTTAATAAAGAATTGTTATGGCAGAAATAAAACCCGCCGAAGTTACCGCTATACTGCGTCAGGAACTGGCCGGTTTCAAAACTGAAGCCGAGGTACAGGAAATAGGGTCGGTGCTGCAGGTTGGCGATGGTATTGCCCGCGTTTACGGCCTTACCAATGCTCAGAGCGGCGAATTGGTTGAATTTACCAAAACCGGTACCAAAGGAATCGTGCTCAACCTCGAAGAAGACAACGTAGGGGTTGTGCTCCTCGGCGAATCGAACGATATAAAGGAAGGCGACACTGTAAAGCGCACAAGGCTTATAGCATCGGTGAAGGTTGGCGAAGGCCTTATGGGCCGTGTTATAAATACCATCGGCGAACCTATCGACGGCAAAGGTGAAATAAAGGGTGAACTCATCGAAATGCCGCTTGAGCGCAAAGCCCCGGGTGTTATTTTCAGACAGGGAGTTAACGAGCCGTTGCAAACAGGCCTAAAGGCTATTGACGCCATGATACCGATCGGCCGCGGACAGCGCGAACTTATCATCGGCGACCGCCAGACCGGTAAATCGGCTATTGCAGTGGATGCCAT
Source organism: Bacteroidota bacterium (assembly GCA_022711175.1). Lineage (GTDB taxonomy): Bacteria > Bacteroidota > Bacteroidia > Bacteroidales > UBA4417 > UBA4417. The sequence continues at coordinate 2,420 of JAKLFM010000032.1, forward strand.
TATCAACCAGCGTGAGAATTACCTGAAAGGTAAACCGGTTTATTGCATCTATGTTGCCATAGGCCAGAAAGGTTCCACGGTTGCCAATATCCAGAAAACCCTCGAAGACCATGGCGCCATGCCATATACGGTCATCGTGATGGCTACAGCTTCCGACCCGGCAGCCATGCAATTTTATGCTCCTTTTACCGGGGCTGCCATCGGCGAATATTTCCGCGACACCGGAAGGCCTGCACTTGTTATTTACGACGACCTTTCGAAACAAGCCGTTGCTTACCGCGAAGTTTCCCTGCTGCTGCGCCGTCCGCCCGGACGCGAAGCCTATCCCGGCGACGTTTTCTACCTGCACTCACGCCTTCTCGAACGTGCAGCGAAGATCATTCAGAGCGACGAAATCGCAGCCCAGATGAATGACTTGCCTCCGGCACTTAAATCGAAAGTAAAAGGCGGTGGTTCACTAACGGCGCTGCCGGTTATCGAAACCCAGGCCGGCGACGTATCGGCGTATATTCCTACCAACGTCATTTCCATTACCGACGGCCAGATATTCCTCGAAACAGGCCTCTTCAACTCAGGGATCCGCCCGGCCATCAACGTAGGTATTTCGGTGTCGCGTGTGGGAGGGAATGCCCAGATCAAAGCCATGAAAAAGGTAGCCGGCACACTAAAACTTGCCCAGGCTGAATACCGTGAGCTGGAAGCCTTTTCAAAATTCGGCTCCGACCTTGATGCTGCCACCAAATCCATACTTGAAAAGGGCGCCCGCAATGTCGAGATACTCAAGCAGTCGCAATATTCACCCATGCCTGTAGAGAAGCAGATTGCCATCATAGCCTGCGGTACACGCGGATTGCTTCAAAAAGTCCCTGTGGCCGCCATTAAGGATTTCGAAACGGAATTCCTGCACCACCTTGAGTTAAGCCATAAGGAATTGCTGGCTACACTTGCCGAAGGCAAACTCGATGATGAAATACTTGCATCCATTGATAAAATTGCCGGCGAAGTTGCCAAAAAGTACCAGAAATAAATACGGTTTGAACATCCGATCAGCATGCCAAGTTTAAAAGAAGTACGTATAAGGATAGCCTCGGTAAAATCGACGCAGCAAATAACCAGCGCCATGAAAATGGTTGCCGCCTCAAAACTGCGCCGAGCCCAGAATGCCATCCACAAAATGCGGCCTTATGCCTCCAAACTCAGGGAAATACTGCAAAACCTGTCGGCTAGCATTGGGTCTTCCGAGCAGAGTCCTTATACAACACAGCGTACGCCTGAAAAAGTGCTGATGATTGTTTTAGCATCGAATCGCGGCCTTTGCGGGGCATTTAATTCAAATATCATCAAAGCTGCTGTTGCCCGCATGCACGAGGTGTGGCCCGAACAAGCCGCCGCCGGCAACCTCAAACTGATGACAATAGGGAAGAAGGCCAGTGAATATTTCAGGAAACGCGGATATGACGTGGTTGAAAACCATGATCATATCTATGATAACCTTACCTGGGAAAAGGCTTCCGCCATAGCCGACAGCCTTATGAAGGATTTTTCAGCCCGCACTTACGACAGGATCGAGATCGTTTACAACCAGTTTAAAAATGCCGCTGTACAGGTATTGAAAGTCGAACAGTTTCTCCCTGTTGAACCAGTTGCTGATGAAAACGCCTCCATGGCAAAATCGCAGGTTGATTATATTTTTGAACCCTCGAAGGAGCAGATTGTTACCGAACTTATTCCAAAATCGCTGAAGATACAGTTTTACAAAGCATTACTCGATTCGTTCGCTTCGGAGCACGGCGCCCGCATGACGGCTATGCACCAGGCAACCGATAATGCCAAGGAATTGCTCAAAGAACTCAGCCTCAGTTACAATAAAGCACGCCAGGCAGCCATCACAGGTGAAATTCTAGAAATTGTAGGCGGTGCCGAAGCGCTGAAAGGTTAACAAATCCGAGAACAAAATCAGAAAGCGGGATCAGTGATCGCCGCTTTTATTTTTTATTCGCTTTTTAAGTCAGGAAAGCTGAATGTTTATTAAGCAGTAGTTGAAAATCACCCACTTATTTTCTGCCAAAGTCAGCCGGTATTTCGCCCCAGGCGCGGGTTTCCCATTTCAGCAGCTTGTTGTCGTAACCATTGGCATGCAGCCAGTCGATGGCTTTATCCACGATAATGAAAAGTTCATCGTTCCGGGCGTTGCGTTCGAGGCCGGTGTTGATTTTTTTCTGTTTCACCCATTTTATTCCGTTGCGCGAATCGGAATAAAGAGGTATGGTCAGGCCTTTCTGTTTGAGCCATGCCAAACCTGTAACAATGGCCAGGAATTCGCCGATATTGGTTGTACCTTCGGCAAACGGACCGCGACGAAAAACCTCTTCACCTGTTGCCGTCAACACACCCCGGTATTCCAAAATACCCGGATTGCCGCTGCATGCTGCATCCACGCACAGGCTTTCCTTTTCAGGCAAACCAAATAATCCTTGCATTGTTAAATCAACCGGTTTTGCTTTCTGTTTACCCGAATAATCGTTGGCATTGCCATTGAAAGCCGAAAGTGCATCCTCATAGGTTGTAAAACTCATATAGCGTGCCCCTGTATAGCCCTCAACCTGTTTGCGGCAATCATCCCACGTATTGTAAATACCGGGTTGAAGGCCGTTCCATACCACATAATACTTCGGAGATTTCTTTTTCATGGTTCGCGAAATTACGAACAAACCATGATCGATAAATTGTTCTAAAGAAAATCATAAAATGTCCGGATGCAAAAGATTGCTGTTATATATTCATTGCCAATACCGGGTGATTTTGCCGGTTTTCGTAAATTAGCCTGCTTTACTGCAACTTAACTTTTACAGAATGAAATCTTAATACTAATCCGATGAACCTCAAACCTTTACTGATTACATTGTTGCTTATATCAACCGGAATCATCTTAAGAGCACAGGATATGCCCGTGAAACCCTCACATATCGGGTCAGGTGTATTTCTGGGCGAAACACCGCCACTGCGAGATATGCCTGTGCTCACAGCTGAGGAATACAATGCCATGGTTGCAAAGGCAGAATATAAAGTACTTAACCGCAAGCTCAAAAACCGCTATTATCCATATGAAGCCACTGCTTTGCCCAAGGGTCCCGATCCTGTTTGGCAAAAAGGCATGGGTGATGGTGCTTACCCTAAATCACCGATTGTAAACTTCGCAGGGCAAACATCGCCATACTATCCGCCCGACTGCAACGGTACGGCAGGGCCAAATCATTATATGCAAACGGTGAATACAACTTATGCTATCTATAGCAAAACAGGCACTCTGCTGGCCGGCCCTACCAACATGAATTTGCTGTTCTCGGGTACGACAGGTTCAAGCTGCAACGATGGCGACCCGCTTATCCAGTATGATGAACAAGCCGACCGCTGGCTTGCCGTTGAATTCTCGTTATGCGGATCAAACGACTATATGCTTGTGGCTGTATCAACTACCAACGATCCGACCGGAACCTGGAACAAATACTCTTTCGATGTTGCCGATACGCCGGATTATGAAAAATTTGGCATATGGCAGGATGGCTATTACATGGGGTCAAACAACAGCACAGGCAATGATATTTACGTTTTCCAGCGTTCAGTAATGCTCGCAGGCGGAGCATCACCACTCATGGTAGGTTTTAATAATCCCTACAGGCCAACTTCAATTGACGGGTTTATGTGCGTACCGCCGGTTGATAACGACGGCGCTTTTGCACCTGCCGGCAGCCCGGGACTGTTTATTGCCATGAACGATGACGCCATCGGCGGCGGCAGCGATCAGCTATGGATTTATGAACTCGATGTAGATTGGACAAACACTGCAGCTTCTACCTTTACGCGCACACAGCAAATTGATGTTGCTGCTTTCGACAGCAATTTCGGCAACAACTGGACAAACATTAAACAACCCGGAACCACACAGGAATTGGATGCCATTCCCCAGGTAATCATGAATGTTCCGCAGTACCGGAATTTCGGATCGTACCAAACCATTGTATGCTGCCATACTGTTGATGTGGATGCAACCGATCATGCCGGAATTCGCTGGTATGAGTTGCGCAGAACCACAGGCAACTGGTCAGTAAGGCAACAGGGAACCTATGCTCCGGATGCGCACTCGCGCTGGATGGGCAGTATTATGCTCAATGCAAACAATAAGATCGCACTTGGTTATTCGGTTTCGAGCGCTACGGTATATCCCAGTATCCGCTATACCGGCCAGTCGGCAGGAGCATATGCTACCGGTGCAGGAGTACTCGATGTACCAGAGGAAAGCATCCAGGCAGGTGCAAACTCACAAACCGGTGCCGAACGCTGGGGCGATTATGCTCTTATGTCAGTAGATCCGACAGATAACGAAACATTTTGGTTTACTACCGAGTATATTGGAAGTGGTGGAACCAGGCTTTCAAAAATAGCCTCATTCAAAATAGGAAACAGCCCAACGGCTATCACCCAGGCTGCTACATCAGTGACCGGAAGTTCGGCGGTGTTAAACGGTACAGTAAACCCTAACGGATTAGCAACATCGTATTATTTCCAGTGGGGTACCTCCACAAGTTATGGAAACACAACCTCAACACAGTCAGCAGGGTCAGGTACATCGAATGTGGCTGTAAATGCGCCCATTTCTGGCCTCTCAGGAGGCACGACCTATCACTTCCGGCTTGTGGCCACCAATTCCGACGGAACTACCAATGGCAGTGACCTTACTTTTACCCCGGGTGCAGCTTCGGTAACCACAACAGCGGCCACTGCTATTACCACAACAACTGCCACAACCGGCGGCAATGTTATTACTGACGGCGGTTACACTGTTACAGCACGTGGTGTTTGCTGGGGAACTTCGACTAATCCCGACATTACAGGCAGTCACACTACTGATGGTGCCGGCACCGGTACATTTACCAGTACACTCACAGGGCTTAGCTCAAATACTACTTATCATATCAGGGCATATGCTACGAATAGCAACGGAACTTTTTACGGAGAGGATCTGCAGTTTACCACCCTGTGCGGGATAATCACCTTGTTCCCGTATAACGAAGGTTTTGAGAACGGTGGCATAATTCCATCATGCTGGTCACAGACCTATGTGACAGGTACTCTTAACTGGACTTACCAGGCCGGGGGGCAGTCAGGGCATCCGGCAGCAGCACATACCGGAAGTTATAATGCATTCCTGTATAAGAATTCCAGTACAGCATCAGTGACGAAACTCATTACACCGCCAATGAACCTGGCCTCTCTGATGAATCCTCAGCTAACATTCTGGCACACCCAGGCACTCTGGAGCCCTGATCAGGATGAACTCAGGGTTTATTACCGGACATCAGCCGCCGGTACCTGGACGCTGCTGGCTACCTACACATCTAATATCACTGCCTGGACACAGGAAACACTCAGCCTCCCAAATGGCACCAATGATTATTACATCGCCTTTGAAGGCACTGCCAAATATGGCTATGGTGTTTGTATTGACGATATAACAGTTAGCGGTACCGGCCAGACACTTACCGTTACTCCTTCAAACCAGAATGTTACTTACCCTGCCGGATCAACCAGCTTTTCGGTAACCTCAAACTCATCATGGACAGTTACGAGCGATGCAGCATGGTGTACAGTCACACCTTCAGGCATCGGAAACGGCACTATCACAGCCAATTATACTCAGAATACCGGTGCTGCAGTGCGTGTTGCCAACATCACGGTTACCGTTTCAGGGCTAACTCCGGTTGTGGTGACGGTTACTCAAGCCGGTAATGTTGCCCCAACTTTAACGGTCACTCCTTCGAACCAGAATGTAACCGCGCCTGCAGGAACTACCAGTTTCACTGTTGTCTCGAACTCGGCATGGACGGTATCGAGCAATGCTGCATGGTGCTCGGTTACATCAGGAGGAACGGGCAACGGAACCATTAATGCAAACTTTACTGAAAATACGCTGCTCAGTCAGCGCATTGCGACAATCACCGTAACGGTGACCGGCCTTGCACCCGTTACTGTCACAGTAACACAAGCCGCGGCCTTACCATCACTCACAGTTACTCCTGCTAACCAGAATGTAAGTTCAGCAGCAGGAAATACTTCTTTTGCAGTGACTTCCAATTCATCTTGGACGGTCATAAGCAGCGATGCATGGTGCACCGTTACTCCTTCGGGCACAGGCAATGGCAATATTCTGGCTGCATTTACACAAAATACTTCCCTCAACTCAAGGGTCGCATCCATCACAGTCACGGTTGCCGGTATCAGCCCGGTGACGGTAACAGTAACCCAATCAGGAGTTTCGCCTACTTTAACCGTCACTCCATCGAATCAGAACGTGGCTTACACAGCCGGCAATACCTCCTTTGCAGTGACATCCAATTCGGCATGGACAGTATCAAGCAATGTCAACTGGTGTACGGTTACTCCCTCGGGAACAGGCAATGGCACCATAACTGCCACTGTTACTCAAAATCCTGATCTTACATCGCGAATTGCAACCATCACCGTCACAGTAGCAGGGATAACACCTGTTTCAGTTACAGTAACACAAGCCGGAGCTCCGCCAACACTCAGTGTGTCACCACAAAATCTTATTGTTACATCCGACCCGGGAAGCGGTGATTTTATGGTCACTTCCAACTCTGCCTGGACTGCAGCCAGTAACCAGGTTTGGTGTACAGTAACTCCATCAGGAACAGGTAATGGAATTTTGACAGCTACTTTTACCGAGAACTTTGCGAATAGCCCGCGAAATGCTACCATTACAGTATCGGTTGCCGGCATCAGTCCGGTTGCTGTAACGCTTACCCAGTCGGCAGCGGCGCCGGTGCTTAAGGTCACGCCTGAAGAGTCATATGTTTCGTACGAAGCAGGAAGCGTTCCGCTGTACGTTTATTCCAATATCAATTGGACGGCTGTCAGTAATGCATCGTGGTGCACTGTTACCTCTTCAGGTTCCGGCAACCTGGTGGTAAACGCTCAGTACTCTGCTAATCCCGAAATTTCGCCACGTACGGCTGAAATCACATTTATGGGATCAGGCGTTGCACCGGTGGCAGTTACCATTTACCAGTCGGCAGGCTTACCTGTGGTACAGGTGACGCCGGCAAACCAAAATATCGCTTATACCGGCGGAAATGCGCAGTTCGATGTGGCTTCGAATGCATCCTGGGTAGCTACAAGCGATGCAGCATGGTGTACCGTGAATGCTTCGGGAACCGGTAGCGGGATTGTTGATGCCGCTGTTGCCGAGAACACCATCCCGGTTGAAAGAGTAGCAACTATCACCGTCACCGTTCCGGGCACCACCCCGGCCATTGTTACCGTTACCCAGGAAGCTGCACCTGTAATAATGGAGGTGAATCCTCCTGTTCAATATGTCACTGCTGTCGCCGGTACTACCAACTTCACGGTTGCTTCCAATATTGCCTGGGTGGCAGTTTCTGACGCTCCATGGTGTACGGTCACACCCGCAGGAAATGGTAATGGGACCGTAACCGCTGTTTACGAAGAGAACGTTTCGGTGGTATCGAGGCTCGCTAATGTTACAATTACCGGAAATGGAGCTACACCGCAAACCGTACAGGTAATTCAGGAGCCCTCGCAGGTTTCCCTGATCGAAATCCCATACGAAGGGATTTCGGTTTTCCCAAATCCAACTTCAGGTGTTATTACCCTTGGACCGGTCGCAGCCGGCATCAATAACTTTGATGTTGAAATTGTTAACCTCGACGGACAAACGGTTTACGCAGGCAATTGTGCCGGTAAATCATATTACAAATTCGACCTGACAAAACTGCCCAAAGGTTGTTATATACTCCGGTTCAGAATCAGAGAAGTCAATGTAACGTATAAAGTTGTTCTCAGATAGTACGCTGCTTAACGCAATTGTATAATCAGCACTTTGTCAGGTGGCCGTTTCTCACCCGATCAACGTAGCCGGAAGTGGTTCAGTTCAAACCGTTAATACATTTTAATGACCAGTAATAGAATACTTTACGTTGAATAACTAAACATCAGAAGAATAAAGTCATGGAGAATTTTAAAGCTTACAATCCAACCACCCTTCATTTCGGGAAGGGTGTTATTGATAACCTTGCTGCAACGGTTAAACCGCTTGGCCGAAAAGTTTTGCTTGTGTATGGTAAAGGATCGGTAAAACGGTCGGGACTGTATGATAAAGTGATGGAGCAGCTTATTAAAGCTGGCGCCGAAGTTTTTGAATTTGGCGGTATAAAGCCAAATCCTACCGTAACCGATGTTGACAAAGCAGCTGCGCTGGGGCGCGAAAAAGGGGTTGACAGCATTGTTGCTGTTGGCGGTGGCAGTGTGATTGATTCGGCGAAGATCATTTCCATCACCATACCGGTTGCACATTCAGCCTGGAAGTTCTATGAATACAAAGCCCGGCCTGTAAAAGCCTTGCCGCTGATTGCCGTGCTTACCCTCGCGGCCACCGGTACCGAAATGAATCCTTTTGCCGTGCTTCAAAATGAAGAAACCGGCCACAAAGATGGCTATGGCTCCGACCTTTGTTTCCCCAGGCATTCGTTTCTCGATCCCGAAGTCACCTATACTGTGCCGCGCGATTATACTGCTTATGGCATTGCCGATTTGATCGCACACTGTCTCGAAAATTATTTTGGCGCCGGCGAATGTACCCTCAGCGACAGGTTCATCAATGCCATCATTGCCGACGCCATGGAGTGGGGACCTAAGCTGATGAATAACCTGAACGGATACGATGAACGGGCTGCCATCATGTACGATGCCACCATGGCGCTCAACCTCATGACCGGTTATGGCAAAGCCCGCGGCGACTGGGGAGTACATGCCCTGGGTCATGTTCTTTCGCTGCTCTACGATGTTCCTCACGGAGCCTCACTCTCCATCATGTTTCCTGCCTGGATGAAACATCACAGCGAAAAAGCTGCCAGCCGCATACTAAAGCTTGGAAAGGACCTTTTCGGTGTAACGGGCATCGATGAAACCATCAGCCGGTTTGAACAGTTTTTCACCCTTATCGGTTCTCCTGTCCGACTGTCGCAGGTTGGAATTGGAGATGATAAATTTGAAGAAATCGTCAGGGCAATGATCCATAGCAAAGCCGAAGGCAACCACTTTAAACTCGGCGAAGAGGATTACCGGGCACTGCTGAGCCTGGCAAAGTAAAGATTACTGTCAATGAAATGAAAAAGCCCCGGCTTCGACCGGGGCTTTTTGTATGCTGGAAACTGAAGATTAATCTTCGTCCTTTTCCTGTTCTTCGTAGGCTTTGAGCAGTGCATTCTGAACATCGGGCGGAACCTGGGAATACTCGGCAAATTTGAGCGAGTAAGTACCGCTGCCCGAAGTCATTGAACTGAGCGCTGTTGAATAGCGGTTCATTTCTGCCAAAGGCACTTTTGCCTTGATCTTCTGGTAGTTGCCTTCGCTGTCCATACCCATGATGATGGCACGGCGTCCTTGTAAGTCGGTCATGATATCACCCATGCGGTCGGCAGGAACAATCACTTCCACATCATAAATTGGTTCGAGAATCTTGGGACCTGCATTTTTGAATGCTTCTCTGAAAGCGTTGCGACCGGCGAGTTTGAAAGCCATTTCATTTGAATCAACGGGGTGCATTTTACCGTCGTAAACATTGATGACGATATCGCGGGCGTAGGAACCGGTAAGCGGGCCTTCTTCCATCTTTTCCATGATCCCTTTAAGGATTGCCGGCATAAAACGAGCATCAATGGCGCCGCCTACGATACAGTTATTGAAAACGAGCTTTCCGCCCCACGACAAAGACTGTTCGTCGGTGCCACGCACAGGATAAAGCGTCTGGAAGGTCATGCCCTCAGTGTAGGGTTCAATGAGCATATGCACTTCACCAAACTGACCTGCGCCACCCGACTGCTTTTTATGGCGGTACATGGCATTGGCCGACTTGGTGATAGTTTCGCGGTACGGGATCTTAGGGGCAATGAAATCGATGGGAATTTTATCGAGTTGTTCGAGGTGCCATTTGGCAATATTCAGGTGCAGCTCGCCCTGGCCTTTGATGAGGATCTGTTTCAGTTCCTTGGAATACTCAATTTCAAGAGTCTGGTCAACTTTGTGCATTTCGTTGAGGCGGGCGCCAAGCTTTTCATCGTCGCCCTGGTTTTTGGCCTTAATGGCGAAGCTGATCTTGGGAGCCGGGAACTCGATAGGCTCAACTACATCGTCCGAATTTTTGGGAGAGTTGAGTGTTTCGTTGGTGCGTGAGTTTTTCAGTTTGATGGTGGCAGCAATATCGCCGGCAACCACTTTTTCAACCTTTTCGCGTTTCTTACCGGCAATAATGAGCAATTGCGGAATGCGTTCCTTCACCGAGTTAACGCCGTTTATCATATCCATGGCTTCGGTCACTTCGCCTGCATATACTTTGAAATAGGCGATTTCACCCAGGTGCTCTTCGATGGAGGTTTTGAAGATGAAGAGAGAAGTGGGATCGGAGACGCTGCATTTCAGGGCTTTTCCGCCAACGGTTTTCACTGCGGGCATTTCATCGGGCGCCGGCACCGAAGTGTTGATGAAATCCATCACGCGTGCAACGCCGCGGTTTTGTTTTGCCGAAAGGCAGAAAACAGGGAAAAATCCGCGTGAAATAAGGCCGGTCTTGATACCTTTTTCAATCTGGTCTTCGGTAAGCGATCCGTTTTCGAAGAAAGCTTCCATGAGCGATTCGTCGCTTTCGGCGGCCTTTTCAACCAGTGCATTGTGAAGGTCTTCGGCTTTGGCTTTTTCGCCGGTAGGTATATCAACCACTTCGGTTTTACCGTCGTGGAACTGGTACATTTTCATCTGCAGCAGGTCAACGATGCCGTGGAAAGCGTGTCCGTCGCCAACGGGATACTGAGCAACGGTAACATGCGTGCCAAACTGTGTTTTAAGCTGACGCAGCGTTTCTTCGAAATTGGCTTTTTCGTGTTCGAGCTGGTTTACAACAAACAGTACCGGAGTATGATTTTTCACGGTATGGCGCCATGTGATCTCGGTACCTACTTCAACACCGTTCTGGGCGTTAACTACCATGAGGGCGGTATCGGCAACCTTGAGTGCAGCTACAACTTCACCAACGAAATCATCGAAACCCGGAGTGTCTATAATGTTGATTTTCTTGCCTTTATATTCGGAATAGAGAACGGTTGAGGATACAGAGTTCTGCCTTTCAAGTTCAATTTCACGGTAATCGGAAACGGTATTTTTGTCTTCAACACTGCCGCGACGGTTAATTAACCCGCCTTCGAACAACATGGTTTCGGCCAGCGTGGTCTTTCCCGACTTGGCGCCACCAATCAGGGCAATGTTTCTGATCTCATTTGTCTTGTAAACCTTCATCTGAAGCTGAATTTATTGTTAATGAATTAGTTATTCCGTTAAAAAGGGGTGCAAAGTTATGAAATGGTTTTGTAATTACAAATACTCAAATCAAAAACAGGCTGAGTACTTCTGACATAATTCCCGGCTAGCCTGCTGACTATAATCCCCTGCTATCACAAAGATCTTCTTTGGACCTGTCCGTCTAATATCAGGCAATTAAATAAGCTAACAACAATTAAAAATGAATCGAAGTATTTATTATATTCGATTGCTTTTAATATCTGCCACATCTCAAACAAACAACTTGCCCTATGAAACATAAAATACTATTACTTCTTTTTGCCGTTTTGTTGGTTACCTTAAATAGTGAGGCGCAGGATTTCTGGGAGGTACTGCCATTTCCTGAAAGTACTGATATTTATTGTACTGCCGTGAACAATGAAGGCGATATTTTTGTAGGTGCAGCCAATGACGGAGCACCGGGAGGAGTATATCGCTCGCTTGATAATGGGCAGACATGGAGCCTTGTTCTGGATTTAGGTGAGTTTAGTGTTATATCGCTTGAAATCAGTAATAATGGTAATATTTATGCAGGTACTAACTGGGTAAATCCTTTGTATGTTTCATTAAATAATGGCGAAACCTGGGAGGCTTTGCCCTTGCCGTTGAGTCATAATGTTGTATGTATTTTGAGTATTGGGAGTGATACATTGTTTGTTGGCCAACCTGATGTTCCTGGTGCTGTACTTTCAAGATCAATAGATGGTGGACAAACATGGGAAACGGTTTTTACAACAAATGACCATTCCAGTGAGTGTATTAATGATATAATTATTACGCCTTCCGGAACAATGTATATTGGCCTTTCCGGGTATTTTCCCGGAATGGGAGGAGTATATCGGGCAGTAGATAATGGCAATACCTGGGAGTTTATCGGATTGTTTGACTGCATGATTACGTCACTTGCAACGAATAGTGCAGGGGATTTGTTTGCCAGTTCATGGGGAGGCACATCGCTTAATAATGCGGGAGTATATGCGTTACGCAACGGTCAGCAGGATTGGGATACGCTTACTGGCGGACAGATTTCCGATATGGTAATAAACAGCGAAGGGCATATATACTGCAGCAGTGCGTGGCCCGATGGTGTGATACGATCATTGGATAACGGCGCCTCATTTCAACTGATTGACTCAGGTATCCCTTCTTCGCCAATGGGGGATTTGGCTATTGACAACCTTGAATATATTTATGTTACAGCCCATTATGGGTCTAATTTTCTGGCTAAGAGCGTTGGCCCGACCGTTTCGGTTACTGAACCTGATAATAAAGCAACTGTTAATTTATTAATTTATCCCGATCCGGCCAGTGATTTTCTAAATATATGTATAGATGCCTGTATGGTGGAACATGTAATAATGATCTCTGTACACGACATTACTTGCAAAACGGTTTATGTATCCCGGACGCCGTTGGATTCATCAGGATTTCGATTACCGGTTTCTGATTTGCCTGCTGGTTTATATATTGTTAAGTTAGCTTTTCCCAATCGTATATTGACCTCCAAATTCATCAAACTTTAATATACTTAACCATGAAAAAGATTTTTAGAATCAGCTTCTTACTACTGACCTCATTATCATTAAACATTGAAGCTCAGATAGTAAATGTAAATCCCAACCCAAACGGAGAACCATGGATTGCAGGCGACGCCATTCCTGCATCTCCTGAAAAGGATGCAACAATACCTGTTATGACACTTTCACCTATCTCCCAGCAAACCCCTCTTCCCCCTGCTGTTGACAACTCGGATACAATTTGGATGCCTCCAGTATTTAATCAGGGAACTACAGGAGCATGTGTACAGGTAGCTGAAATATGGTACACTTTTGGTTATGAAATAAACCGGCTTCGAAATGTTCAAGCAGGTGATGGAAACAATATTAAAAGTAATTTGTACCATCCTTTTTATACCTATAACTTTTTAAACGGTGGAAACTATCAATCAACTACAATTTATAAAAGTGGATTTGATCTTATAAAGGAAAATGGCTGCCCTTCGTACGAAACTTTTAATGATTGGGCTTTATCGCAGTGGTATACAACCAGTTGCATTTATTGGATGCATGGCTATGAAAAGTATTATGCGGGTATGCATAATACAATCAGCGGGTATGAAATTGTTAATTGGGGCAATAGTTATGCTAGTCTTGAGCCTTTAAAACACTGGATTGCCGACCATAATAACGGGAACCAAACCGGAGGATTGGCAATAATCGCCGTTTTGGCTGATGGATGGAATCCTTATTCAACATTTCCATTAGGTTCACCCGAGTATGGAAAACATTATATCTCACAGTGGGGTACATCAGGCGGTCATGCGTTGACAATAGTCGGTTATCACGATGAGGTACACTGTTTTGATTTAGATGGCGATGGTCAATATACGAATGAAGATCGGGATGGTGACGGCATTATTGAATTGACAGAATGTGAGAAGGGCGCTTTCAAGGTAGTTAATAGCCATAATCCACAGACATTTGGTGATAATGATTATATTTATGTACCATATAAGCTTATGGCTGCCGGATTACAAGTCCCCAACCAGGCATATTACTGTTTAGTTAAAGAAGGTGATGAATCAATCATAACAGTAAGAACAAATTTTGAACATCCGGTTCGCAGTAGGATTAGTTTCTCGGTAGGCTATGCACAAACTGCAAATGATCCAAATCCATTGGGAGACATTGATGATTACAAGTTTATCTGCTTCGATAGGAAAGGTGGTTCTAATTCGATGCGTGGAGCTTATTCAGGACCTATTGAGGTTGAAATGAACCATAGTTACTTCCATGAGCCTGATGCCGTTGGGAAAGTATTTTTCAGTGTCGTTGAAAGCGGTGATGCTGGCAATACAAATACCGGTATAATCCATTCTTTTTCACTGGTTGACCATCGCTGGGGCGAAAATTTTGAGTTGCCCTGCACGCAAACCGATGTATATATTGCGAATAACGATACAACCACTCTTTCAATTAATTATCATCTTTTGCCTCATGAAGCGCCTATCACTTCTGATTTGAACGTGAACAGTGACCGTGTTTCCAGGTTTACAACAACAGTACCGAATGGCAAAACCTTTAGAGTTGCTACTAACACCAATATTGATATGTATAACAGCGAGATACATATTGAAGCAGGAGGAAACCTAACATTATTCGGCAACAATACCATAACCGCCAGGCGGGGAACCTGTAAATTAGTGATTGACGGGAGTATCTCGGTTGGCGGTAATGTAAACTTCATTGCCGAAGAAGGCGCCGAATTACAGATTTTGCTGAATAATAACGACCTGTCAGTAACTTTCCCTTCAACACATTTTACACGCTGCAAGCTCATTAGCAAGGCTCAGGATATTACCTTCAATGCGGCATTGTTCGATCATTGCGGGGCTGTAACTGCCTACCGCGGAAATGTGAATGCTGTTAATTCAACCGGATTCGACAATTCGTACCTGCGGCTCGAGCATCTGGGCAGTTCCAGTAACCAGTTTATGGCCACTATTGATGGTTGCAGTTTCAATACTGATGAACTCATGCCTGCTATATTTCTGGTACGTTACGGCAAGTACCTGATACAGAACGATTCAATAAGGGGTTTTTCAAATGGCATCCAGTTGTTTTACTCGGGAGGCGGCCAAAGCGGATACCAGAAGATAATGAACAACAACATACGCAACAGCACCCTCACCGGCGTAAAAATATATACAAGTACTGGTGTTATGTCGGGTACAAACTACATTCACGGCAACAATTTCGGTATTCAGCTTTTCAATACGTGTAATGTATTGCTGGCCGGTAATCCCAATGCAACGGGTACTTCATCAACACAGAAGATTGCCGATAATACGAGTTACGAGTTCTATGCTACAAACGGCAGTTTCCCGGCATATTTTAAGTATAACGCCATAATAGATGATAATAACCAGGGAAATCCCACCGACCCGCTCTTGTATTACGATAATGCAAATTGCCAGCCCAGCCAGGTATTTAATGTAGCCTACAACTATTGGGGCACGAGTTTTAATGCTGCAAGCGATCTTAAACTCAATTGCGGAACATTTAACTGGATGCCTGTTTGGTATCCGGGCGGCAATCCGTCAGCATCTGCTGTGGAAGACCTCTATATGGAAGCATCTTCCCAGTTCGAAAACGGGAACTACAACCAGGCGGTTCTGCTTTTTCAACTTTTGATTGAACAATATCCAACCTCATCCTATGCCCAGGCTGCAATGAAAGAATTGTTACGGCTTGAATCATTTGCAGGCAGCGATTACGACAGTCTTAAAGTGTATTATCTCACCGAAAATACCATTATAAACGACTCGACATTAAGTAAATTAGGAGCTTTTTTAGCCAATAAATGCGATGTTGAATTAGGTAACTGGGAGAATGCAATTGCATGGTATGAAAACCAAATATTAAATCCAACTAGTAGTGCTGACAGCATTTTCGCAATCATTGACCTGGGCGACATATACCTGTTAATGCAAAATCAGGGACTGAAATCCTCTTATGTCGGCAAACTCGCTCAATATAAACCTGAAAGCAAAGAGCAATACGCCGTAAACAGGGATTACCTTCTTTCATTGTTCCCTTTTGAAAAGAATCAAAATAATGCTGATCCAGATATTGCCGGAAACAATCCGGGCTTCTTAAACCAGAATTCACCAAATCCTTTTTCTGAAAGTACTCAGATCAATTATTCCATTACAAGGGCAGGTAATGTTGATATTTCAGTGCGTAACCTCACCGGTCAGGAAATTATCTGTTTACCACAGGGAACAAAGGAAACAGGTTCATATTCAGTGGATTTCGTTAATTTGTCTTTGCCTTCCGGTTTTTATTTCTTTTCCCTTAAACTCGATGGTAATGTAATTGCAACGCGAAAAATGTGCGTGAGCAGTTAAGTGAATTAAAAAAAGGTTGAATCAAGTAAAATTAAATATTTATCAAACAGTCCGGTTAGATCATTGAAGCCTAATCGGACTGTTGTTGTACTTAAAGATTGAGTGTTGGTTACTTGTACTGGCCTAGAGAAGCCTATCAATAGAAGATTAAAGCCCCTACCCGCAATGAAAATACCGGTTCACGATTTCCTGCAACTTTTCTGTATTCCCTTCGAGGCTTTCGCGCAGGCCCTTATCGTCGAACGACTTTAGCTTATTGGCCGTGCCTTCAATCACCGACTGCGGGAAAACGTCATACATTTTGTAAATATCTCCCTGCTTCAGCAGCATATCAGCCGAATCATAGCAAGATACCGGCAATTGGCTTAGTTCAGCAACGCGCGCTTTGTTTTCGTCATCAAAAATATTCACATCCACATAGGTGCGGCGGGCATACTCAAGGGCATCCTTCATTTCGAGGCCGTGGCGGGCTGCCACCGTGAGTCCGGCAAGCAATAAATATACATCGGCAGAACCATCAGGGCAACGGAACTCTACGGTTTGCTTGTCGCTGAAATCCTTGTCAATGGGCTCCTGCTGCGGGTTGGCATGGTTGATCATGCTGTTGGCGCCCGTCCAGCCGAGAGGCACTCTGACCAGCACCGAACGGTTGCGGTCGCCCCAGCAAATATTGGTGGGCGCTTCCTGGTGCGGCACAAGTCGGAAATAGGAGGTGGGATTGGTGTTGCCGAAAGCCGTGAGCGACGGGGCAAGGTCGAGGTAACCGGCAATGGCTTTACGGGCAGTATCGCTGAGTTTGCCTTCTTCAATCATGGCATTTCTGCCTTCTTTCATCAGGCGGGTGTGAATATGCATGCCGCTGCCGGCCTTGCCGACAGTGATTTTCGGGGCAAAGGTGAGCGACACACCGTATTTGAAAGCCAGTGAACGGAGAATCCACTTGGCAATGGCCAACTGGTCAGCAGAATCTTCTAAGTTTACCGGCAGGAATTCGATTTCGTTCTGTTCATATTCCAGGCCATTGAGTGAGAAATTGCCTACTTCCGAATGGCCGTACTTGATCTTACCGCCTGTCTGGGCAATGGCCACCATGGCTTCGGCGCGCAGCGATTCCCATTTGGCAAAAGGATGCGATTCATGGTAGCCTTTCTGGTCGGCAGCCTGGAAGAGCTCATTCATCGGGCTGATGACGTAATACTCCAGTTCACCCATGACCTCAAACGAAAGTCCTGTGCGGCTTTTCAGCACGTTATGCGCCTTGCGGAGAATGTACTCGGGCGAACTTTCGAGCGGGTTACCGTCTTTGTCGTAGTAAGAGCAAAGAATATCGAGGGTAGGAACCTGAGTAAAAGGATTCAGAAAAGCAGTTTTATAGCGTGGTACAACATACAGGTCGCTGCTGCCTGCTTTCACAAAAGGAAACAGGCTCGAGCCGTCAACCCTTTCGCCGGTCGAAAGAATGCTGTCGAGATGATCCTGGCTGTTGATCACGAAATTCAGCGTTTTTAACCTTCCGTCGCCTCCGGTGTACCTGAAATTGATCATTGAAATATTGTGATCGTCGATATAGCGGATGAGGTCAGCCTTGGTGAAATCGTCGCTTGGTTTATTGAGATACTGCACCAATGAATTGGGATTCATGGCGGTAAGGCTGTTGAAGAAGGGATTTTTCATGCTGTTGTAGTGAATTGCAGCAAAATTAGGAAGTTTTTGGCATCCTTGGGAGAAGTTATAAGTAAATCACGGAATAAGAGAGGGAAGAAATGTAAAATTGCCGCATGGATGAGAGGTTTTCTCAGCGCCCTTTCTTCTCCCAAAGCTCAAGCAGTTGCTGAGCCGCCATGTAGGCGCTCAGTTTGCCGGTAGCAAGCTCATGTTCGAGTGCGTACAGCAGCTTTTTAATTTCAGGATCATGGTAAAAGCGGTCGTTAAGGTGCTGTTCCACAGCCTGGTGCATGGTAAAGCGTGCCTGTTCGAGCCGGCGATGCCCGTAATATCCGTTGGCTTTGGTTTGTGCAAGGTACTTCTCAATGGTTTGCCACACTTCGGGAATGCCTGCCCTTGTGTATGCCGAGCACGGTTGCGCCACCGTTGTCCAGCCTGACTCAGCAGGCGGATAATAGTGCAGCGCGTTCCGCACTTCCGCCAAAGCAATATTCACCTTCGGCAGGTTGTCGCCATCGGCTTTATTGATGAAAACGGCATCAGCCATTTCCATGATTCCTCTTTTTATGCCCTGCAACTCATCGCCGGCGCCGGCAAGCATCAGCAGCAGGAAGAAATCAACCATGGAATGTACCGTGGTTTCGCTTTGTCCTACGCCCACCGTTTCCACCATGATGGTATCGTAACCTGCCGCCTCACAAAGGATAATGGTTTCGCGGGTTTTGCGTGCCACGCCTCCCAGCGACCCCGCCGAAGGCGAGGGACGGATAAAAGCATTTTGGTTTGCCGAAAGTTCTTCCATTCGGGTTTTATCACCCAGAATGCTCCCTTTGGAGCGGCTGCTGCTGGGATCAATAGCCAGGATGGCGGGCTTGTGGCCAAGCGATATCAGGTGCAGGCCGAATGCTTCGATAAAGGTACTTTTCCCCGCGCCCGGCACACCGGTGATACCAATTCTCACCGATTGTCCCGAATGAGGCAGGCACCTGGCAATAATCTCCTGTGCCACAGCCTGGTGCTGCGGAAGTGAGCTCTCGATGAGGGTGATGGCTTTGCTGAGGATGGTGCGGTTTCCCGATAAAATGCCCGAAAGATAATCATCAACCGATAGCAGCGAACTTTTGGTTTTCCTGAACCTTGAAGCCGCTGCCTCGTTTACTACGGGAGGCTGTTCAATGCCTTCGTTTACCCTGAGTGCTGATTGAAACGGTTTTGCCTGACTATCCATTGCAATTGATCTTCTGCCTTAACAAAGGTAGTGAATTTGGATTTTTGAACGAGCAGGGGATATTTTCAGGATATGCCGGAGCGCATTATTCATCCCTGCTGGCAGCAATATCGTTGGTAAGCCTCACAAAATCAGCAATGGACAACTGCTCGGCGCGTTTGCCGGCAAATTCGCCATTGTAAACGGCAAGAGGTTTCAGGGCATTGTGCAGTGTTTTGCGGCGCTGGTTGAAAGCCGTTTTCACGACAGTGGTGAAAAACTTCGGGTCGCAGCCAAGATCGGTCACATTGTTTCGTGTAAGTTTCACTACGGCAGAAGTTACTTTTGGCGGCGGCACAAAAACCTGGGGAGGAACAGTAAACAGAAGTTCGATATCATACCATGCTTGTAATAGAATGTTGAGTATGCCGTAGTCTTTGGAGCCTGGTTTTGAAACCATCCGCAGTGCCACTTCGCGTTGGATCATACCCACACATTCGGTAACGCGGTCGCGGTTTTCAACTACTTTGAAAAATATCTGGCTCGAAATGTTGTAGGGGAAATTCCCGATAATGGCAAAAGAGCCTTCGAATAGTGCCGCAATATCCGTGCGCAGGAAATCACCATGAATTAAGTTTTCGCCGAGCGAAAAATTGGTTTTCAGGTATGCCGCCGATTCACGGTCAAGTTCAATAGCTTTAAAAGTGTTATAATGATTTTCGGCGAGGTATTTTGTCAGCACACCGGTTCCGGGGCCAACCTCCAGCACATTCCTGACTCCCGGCGAAAGACTGCCGGCAATTTTACCGGCGATGTTTTCGTCTTTCAGAAAGTGTTGTCCCAGGTGTTTCTTTGCCCTTACCGGTTCCATAAACGTTGAGTTAACTGAGTTGCGATTTCACAGATTTAAAGGATCGTTCCGGAGCGTTCTGTAATGCTTTCGCGCTTCGACCACGAAAAGGCTGCCAGGGAAGCTGGTCATAAGCGTCTGGTAAAGTTCCATAGCTTTGTCCTTGTCGTTCAACTGGTTTTCGAACAGCGAAGCAAGGGCAAACAGGGCGTCATCAGCAAGCAGGTCGGTGGGGAAATCGCTAACAATTTTCCGGTAATATGAAGCTGCATCCTCAAACTGTTTATTTTTCATGCTGATGGCGGCTTTTTTAAAAAGCACTTCATCCGAAAGGGTGGAGTACGGATATTTAGCATTTAGCGAATCGAGCATCACCAGTGCTTCCGCGTCTTTGTTTCTGAATTCGAACATTTCGGCGCGTGCATACATCGAAAGTGCGCCATAGGTGCTGTCTTCGTCCATATTATCGCTGATAAGCAGCGAAAGCTGCATGGCATCATTGGCGATAAGTTTTGATGTGGCGGCTTTTAAAATATCGAGCTGTGTTTTTGCCCACTCAAATTCACCAATATAGAAAGAGAGTTTTGCATTCCTGAATTTGGCTTCGTGGCCGACAGGCTCGTTCTTGAATGATTTCTCCACCTGCGAATACAGCAGGGTTGCTTCCCACGGGTCGTCCGAAAAAAGGTAGATATCAGCCAGTTCGAGCTTGCAATCGGCCTGAAGTTTTGCCGGAATACCGGGCAAGGCAACTGCGCTTTCGAGCAGGGCAATGGCTGAATCGGTTTTGTTGAGGTAGAAAGCCTGTAAATGACCGAGATTCCTGATCAGCGGTATGGTTGCCTGACTTTTTCCCGATTCGTTGAGCAGTGAAATATACCGTTGTTCAAGTGCATCAAGGAACTTCCCGTCGTAAGTAAATGTGTGCAGGGCTTTGGCAAATTCGGTATTGAGCAGTTCGATACGGCTTTTGAGCACCAGATCGCTGTCGGCATTCTTTTTAATAATGTAGTTGTAGGCATCAATGGTAACATCGAAATCGTCGTTGGTATAGCTCAACCTGGCGAGATCGTAAACCCTTTGTCCATCTTCGCCATAACGGCGGTCGAGTGCTTTGGCCTGTATGAGCGCCAGTTCAAAATCCTTTTGCTGAACTGAGTACCATAACAGCAATTCTGCGTAAGTAACTTCGTCGGGCTCCTGTTGCGACTTTTTAAGCAGCGCCGATCGGAATAAATCGTTTTTGGAATTGTCGGGATCATCGGCAAGCCATGCCTGCATGCGATTCTGCACGGTGGCAAGCTGCTCGGGCTTTTCGGCAATCAGGATGAAATATTCGTTGAGCATATCGGCAGAATTGCCTTGTATCTCATATTGAATGGCCAGCTCAAAGGCAAATGCCGATTTTTCGTTCAGCAGGTCTCGTCCTTTCAGGTAGGTTTTGATTCCGTAATCGGTTTCGCGCCTGGTGAAAAAAGCTGAAGCCAGGTTGTTGATGGCATTTCGGTCGGGTTTCAGGTTTTTCAGGCATTCATCGTATGTCTTTCTGCCTTTCTGTGTTTGTTCCTGCAGAATATAAAGGTAACCGAGGTCAACATCAAACCGTACGTCATTCTGATTCAATCGCTTCTGCTTTTTTATCAGCTTTTCGGCTTTGTCAAAATCCTTGAGCTCAAAGAGGCAGTTTACATAATATATATAGCTGAAAAGGGTAGGAGACTTATCGTACAGCCTGCTGAATACTTCGGCTGCTTTGTCGTACTGGCGGGTGCTGTAATACTGCATGCCTAGTTGCTCGTCGGTTTGCTGCTGGGCAAAAGCCATGCCCATCATGCAGATAAATGCCGCTGTCAACAATAAATGCAGGTATTTTGGCTCTTTCTTCACGGTTATACGGTTAACGACATATCAGAATGATTTCTTACACATTGAAGAAAGAAAACCGATAATTGAGTTCGAATTATCGGTTTTATTATCAGATGTTAAGGCAAGCAGGCCTGTTTTCCCTTGATTAACAGATCATCTCAAACCCTGTGTAAGGTACAAGCGCTTTCGGAACGCGAATTCCTTCGGGTGTTTGGTTATTTTCGAGCAGGGCTGCCACAATACGCGGTAAAGCAAGCGCGCTGCCGTTGAGGGTATGGGCAAGGCGTGTTTTGCCGCTGCCATCCCTGAAACGCAGTTTCATACGGTTGGCCTGGAACGATTCGAAGTTTGAAACCGAGCTTACCTCGAGCCATCGTTGCTGTGCAGCGGAGTAAACCTCAAAATCGTAAGTCATGGCCGATGTGAAACTCATATCGGCGCCGCAAAGCCTTACAATGCGGAATGGCAGTTCGAGTTTGCGCACAAGCCCTGCCACATGGGCACGCATTTCCTCAAGCGTTTCGTACGATTTGTCAGGGTATTGTAATTGTACGATTTCTACCTTATCAAACTGGTGCAGGCGGTTCAGCCCGCGCACATCCTTGCCATATGAACCTGCTTCGCGGCGGAAACAGGCCGAATAGGCAACATTTTTCACCGGGAAATCGGCAGCATTCAGGATCAGGTCGCGGTAAATGTTGGTCACGGGTACTTCGGCTGTGGGTATCATGTAGAAACCATCGAGGCCTATGAAATACATCTGCCCGTCCTTATCGGGGAGCTGGCCGGTGCCATATCCCGAGGCTTCGTTCACCATTAGCGGAGGTTGAATTTCGTGGTAACCGGCGGCAATGGCATTGTCGAGAAAAAAGTTGATGAGTGCACGCTGCAGCCTGGCGCCTTTGCCTTTGTAAACGGGGAACCCGGCTCCGGTAAGTTTCACTCCCAGTTCAAAATCAATGATATCGTATTTCTGGCAAAGCTCCCAGTGCGGGGTGGAACCTTCGGGCAAAACAGGAAATTCACCTTCCTGCTGCACAATCACATTGTCCTCGGCTGATGTGCCGGCAACAACATCGGGATGCGGCAGGTTTGGCAGGGTAATTAAAAGGCTGTCCTGCTCTTTCTGCAAGGCATCCATTTTCTCCTGCAGCTCTTTGGCTGCAGTTTTAAGTTCAGCAGTCCTCGCTTTGAGTTCGTTGGCTTCCTGTTGTTTGCCGCTTTTAAACAGGTTGCCGATTTCTTTGGCCAGTGCATTGGCTTCAGCAAGGTTGTCGTCGAGCATTTTCTGGGTTTCACGCCGGCCCTGGTCGGCATCAAGAATGCGGGCGACAGTGTTCTTTGCATCGAAACGCTTCACCATGAGGCGGTCGATGACTATTTGCGGATTTTCGCGAAGCAGGGAAAGTTCTAACATCTGCTGATAAATTAAAAAATGGATTACAGTGTTACCGGAGGTTTAGCTGCCGGGAGTATGTTGATTTTGGTTGCTGCAAAAATAAAAATCTCCTGATTTCCGGTCAGGAGATTTTATCAGTATTCTTAGACAAGACTATGTGTGAGCCTGCTGATTATTCGGAATCTGCCGGAAGGGGATGAACCGAAACGTACGAACGGTCGTTCCTGCGTTTCTTGAATTCAACAATACCATCCTGGAGGGCGAAAATGGTGTGGTCTTTGCCGAGCCCGACGTTAAGTCCGGGATAATGAACCGTGCCACGCTGCCTTACGATAATGTTGCCGGCCTGTGCAAACTGGCCTCCGTAAATCTTAACGCCAAGGCGTTTGCTGTGCGATTCGCGACCGTTTTGTGAACTTCCGGCACCTTTCTTGTGAGCCATTGTATGTTTGTATTACTTGTTACTGAATAGGTTATGTTTCCTTTGCAAAATTAAGCGGTAATGCCTTCGATTTGCAACTGGGTGAGATCCTGGCGATGGCCGGACTCTTTCTGGTATCCTTTGCGGCGTTTTTTCTTGAATATCTTCACCTTTTCGCCACGGGTGTGGGTGAGAATCTTGGCCGTAACCAGCGCTCCTGCTACATGCGGTGTACCAACACTGATGCTTCCTTCGTTATCAAGAAGCAATACTTCCTTGAATTCAACCGATGCTCCTTCTTCGCCTTCGAGACGGTGAACAAAAATCTTCTGATCTTTCTTAACCTTGAACTGCTGTCCGGCTATATCTACTATCGCGTACATTTTCAGTTTGTTATAAATTGCTGACAAAATTGGAGGTGCAAAATTAGGAAAAATTTATTAACAACAACATGTGAACAACAAATTTTTATCCTTTGGAAATGCCGGGCACTAAAACGGCTTCCTCCTGGCATTAAACTATTATTTTTACCCTTCTCAAATTCAGCATCATGTTCCCCGAAACATTCCCCGCCTATTGTGCCGGCCATTTCATTGAAACCCTGCAAAAACTTGAAGTCCGCAATCCCTATAACGGTGAGGTTGTCGGGAAAACTTTCCTGGCGGGGCCTGCCAAGCTTGAAAATGCCATTACGTCCGCTCTGAATACCCGTGAACCGATGCGGTTGCTCGATTCGTTCCGGCGTTATGAAGCACTGATGTACATTGCTTCCGGCATCGAAAATATGAAACAGCTCTTTGCCGAAACCATCTGCCGCGAATCGGCAAAACCTATCCGCTATGCTTTGGCAGAAGTTGACCGTTCCATACAGACTTTCAGGGTTGCCGCCGAAGAGAGCCGGCGCCTGCCGGGCGAATACCTCAGCCTCGACTGGACACCTGCCGGCGCTGGTAAGGAAGCCTGGGTAAAACATTTCCCCGTGGGTGTAGTGGCAGGAATTGCCCCTTTCAACTTCCCGCTGAACCTTGCCGTTCACAAAATCGCACCCGCCATTGCCGCAGGCTGTCCTATCATTCTGAAACCTTCGACTTCCACACCGCTTTCCACACTGCTGCTGGCCAGGATCATCAGCGAAGCCGGACTTCCTAAAGGCGCAGTTTCGATTCTTCCAATGGACCGTGCTACCGGCAATGCGCTCGTCACCGACAGTCGCCTGAGCCTGCTTTCGTTTACCGGTTCGCCGGTAGTGGGCTGGAAAATGAAGGCTGCCGCCGGACGTAAAAAAGTTGTCCTCGAACTGGGTGGTAATGCAGGCGTAATCATCTCAGCAATTCCCGATATTGAAGAAGCGTTAAATAAATGTATAACCGGCGCTTTCAGCTATTCGGGTCAGGTGTGCATCCATACGCAACTGATTTATGTGCTGAAAGCTATCTTTAATGAATTCGCTTCGCGGTTTGTGGCAAAAACAACGGTGCTCAAAACAGGCGATCCGATGGATCCCGCAACCGACATATCCGTGATGATTGATGAAGAAAATGCCTGTCGTGTGGAATCTTGGGTACTCGAGGCAGTTGAAGGAGGCGCTGAGATATTATGCGGTGGCCGGCGCAACGGCGGCTTTTATGAACCTACTGTTGTTACGAATACAAAACCCGGGATGAATGTATGCTGCAGCGAAATCTTTGGCCCGGTTGTGGTAATCGAACCGGTTGAAAGTATCAGGGATGCTGTGGGTCAGATCAACCAGGGTTGTTTTGGCCTGCAGGCCGGAATTTTCACCGACAGCCTTGCCGAAATGAATTATGCCTTCGAACATCTTGAAGCCGGCGGCGTTATTGTGAACGATGTCCCGACTTTCAGGGTTGACCATATGCCTTACGGCGGAATAAAGAATTCGGGACTGGGGCGCGAAGGCGTGCGGTACGCCATGTTCGACATGCTTGAACCGAAGCTGCTGGTCAGAAACAAATATTAAAACTCCTCTGACCTTTTAAAATTAATGTGATTAAAATAACGTTGTATCTTTATCGCCTGATTATAAAAGGGCGTAAGTCCGGGGGTAATAAAACGCCTGAATTTGCAAATGGAAGATTCCGAGAAAATACTCATAGAAAATCTTAAGCAGGGCGACAGGCAGGCGTTTGAGCAGATTTTCAAAACGTATTACCCTTCCATGTGCCATTTCGCCAACCGCTATCTTTCCGATAAATCATCGGCCGAAGAAGTGGTGCAGGACCTTTTCTGCAAAATCTGGTTCAAGCGGTCGGAACTGTCCATCAACACTTCACTCCGCAATTACCTGCACAAAGCCACAGTAAACCACGCGCTGAACTCAGTAAAGCACCGCGAAATAAACCGACGGTATGTTGACTATATCGGCTTTAAGGTTGAGGAAGCAGCAGGCGAATCACCCGAATACATTCAGAAGGAATTGAAACGCAGGATAGGCCTCGCCATCAGCGCACTGCCCGAAAAGCGCCGTCAGGTATTCGAATTAAGCCGTTTCGAAGGGCTCAAATACGAGGAAATTGCCAGTCGTATGGAGATAAAAGTGAAGACCGTTGAAACGCAAATGGTCAAAGCCCTCGACTTCCTGAGGAAATACCTGCAGGAATATGTCAACCCTATCATGTTGATAATAAGCCTTCTAATACTAAAGTGAAAATATTTTTTCAAACCGAGTAAGGGTAAAGACCGTTTAGTTTGTCATAGATACTGAAAAACAACCCGTTTATCTTTTAAAGCATGTTTGAGAACCTCAAAATAAAAAAGCAGATTGTTCGCTATCTCACCGGCGATTGCAGTGAGAGCGAAAGGCTTATTATTTCGGGGCTTATCGAAACCGACAGCCGCTACGGTAAAATACACAGCCAGTTGCTCAGAACCTGGAACACCACCAGGCCGCAGACTACTGACGAAACCTACGATGTTGAGCTGGCTCTTGCCAATGTTCTGCAACGCATTGATACTACCCGCGAACCGGTTATATTCACAATGCAACCGCGCCCTATGCGCAAAATTGCGTTTACCGTTGCATCGGCAGCAGCCGTGTTGCTCATAGCTTTCGGCATATTTCATTTTATGAAACCTGCTGAAACATTGAAAACATATGCCTCTGTCGATGAAATTGCCGCCCCTGTGCAGCTTGCTGACGGCTCCGTGATACACCTCAACAAGAATTCTGTAATAAAATATCCCGAAAAATTTGGTCAAAATAACAGAGAGGTCTATTTTTGGGGTGAAGCATTTTTTGCCATTGCTTCCGATAAAACCAGGCCTTTCGTGATCGAAGCCGGAGAAACCCGCATCAAAGTGCTGGGAACTTCGTTCAACGTGAAAGCATATGAGGAAACAGGCAAGGTTGAAGTTACGGTAAATACAGGTTCTGTTCTTTTTTATTATGTTGATGAAAGCGAAACGGCACTGGGACAGGTTACGCTAACGGCAGGCGACAAAGGTATCTACGACAGGAATAGCGGACATATCAGCAAAATGGTGAACACCGATAAAAACTTCCTGGGTTGGAAAACAGGAACGCTGGTATTCGACGAAGCCCCACTGTCCGATGTGTTTGAAGCCCTCGGCAACAGGTACAACGTTCTATTCAACATATCCGATCAGCAAATAAGCAACCTCAGGCTTACCGCCACTTTCGACAACGAATCACTCGATTCAATTCTTGAAGTTATCCGAACAGTGCACTCCGTTGAAATTTCCAAATCAGGAAATGATTACCTGGTAACAAAATAAACAGGCTAATCAACGGGCATCCAAATGATTGTATCCTTTCGGAAGTTATCACTCTCCTTCTTTATCGTTTATCTGCTTACTGCTTTTGTACCCGCTCCCGCCAGTGCCCAATCGCCTGTTTTACAAAAGCGAATCACCATCACCGCAGTAAATCAGCCTCTTTCGGATGTCCTTTCAAAAATTGCCAGGCAGCTTTCAGTAAAATTCTCCTATAATCCTGTTGAATTGTCGGCCCGCAAACCGGTAACAATAAGGGCTACAAATGAGCCACTCAGTGCTGTTCTCAGCCGGCTCATCAACAATCCCGAATTCCGCTTCCGCGAGATGGGCAACCAGGTGATCATTTATAAGCCGGCCAACACTGCCATTAATGTGGAAAAAACTGAGACAAACAAGGAAACGGCAATTGCTCCGCCCACAACCGAAACACCGGTCACAAAGCCGGCCGAATCGCATCCACAGGTCAAACCCGATACACTGAAGAAACCTGCCCTTGCGCGCGCCGATACCGTTTTCGTTAAAGCAACGGATACAGTCGTGAGGATCGACACACTCATCGTTCGCGATACAATTCACCGGTTCGATACGGTATTTATCGAAAAAGCCCTGCCGGTATACGAAAAGCCTGGTTCGGCATTGCCCGGAACAGCTAACCAGGCAGCAAAAAGAAACCCCTGGTCAGTAGAACCCTCATATATCCGGTACTTTGGTAAAGCCACCCTGGTGAACGAGGAAGCCGGATACGACGAGTTAAAAGTTAAACTCGGTGAGGCCGAATCATCATCGAACCAGAATTTTTCTTCCGGGCTGATGCTCATGTTTAAAACCGGGAAATTGAATCTCGGCTCAGGTATTTATTACACCAGGCTTGGTGAAACATTTGATTATGAATATTTAGAACAAACCGGCGGCTATTACCTGCGCGATACGGTTGAAACCTATTATACCGTTACCGGGATAGACACTTCATGGTTCTATATTACCGATTCAACCTGGCTGAACCTCGATTACAAGAGGTATTCAACCATGCATTCAAATGTTTACTCCTTTATTGATATTCCGCTTATCGTGCGGCTTGCAGTAGTCGATAACGACAAATTCACCCTTTTTGCCGGCGGAGGGTTCATTGCTGGCATCTTTACCGGGTCGTCGGCCATGACAATTCATCCGGCAGATTTAAAAGCCGAAAAAGTGTCAAACGAAATGATAAACCCGTTTGTTTTATCTTGGACAGCGAGTCTGGGGACAAGCATCTGCCTGAACAAAAACATTTGGTTTACCGCCGAAGCATCCTACAGGTCACAGTTTACTTCGCTTTATGAGGATTATCCTGTGGAAAAAAAGTTTCAACTGCCTGGCATCAGGGCAGGTTTGTGCATAAAGTTGTGAAAAACAATTTGACGGGGCATATGAAAAGCCCGATTTTTATTAATTACCTTTGAAAATCACGCCATATCGGTGCAAAGCAGGTATGGCCAAATTGCATTGTCAATGCAAAAAGTTCTGGTTCCGGCGGAAAGATATTTCAGGCGAAGCACATGCCTGCTGCTACTGCTGTTTATGGTAATGAGCATGAGGGCGCAGATTTATGTTGGAGGTGCGTTGACCGAAAATACTACATGGAGCGATACCACTCAATATTATATTGTTGTTCAGAATGTTACCGTACCCAAAACACTTACGCTAACAATAAATCCCGGGGTTCAGGTGCTGTTCGAACTCAATACAAGCCTGCTGGTAAGCGGAACCCTCATAGCAGCTGGTACACAAGCCGACAGCATCCTGTTCCTGCCCGAGGATGGAGACTGGAACGGTATCCAGTTTCTATCGTCAACTACAAAATTTGATGAACACCTTAATTACGTTGCCGGTTCCATCCTGAGCTTTGCACGAATCGAAAATGCCGCATTCTCGGTTGTTTTACAGGATAATGCCGGGGTGCTTATCGAAAGCTGCAAGTTGAGTAACGCTTCGTTCGGAATTTACATAAAAGATGCCATGAACAATGTTGTGCGCAACTGCGCCATTGTCAACAATGACTTTGGTGTATTTATGGCTTCATCCTACAGGGCCAGGAACAATATTTTCAGTAACAACCGGGTTTCAGAGAACCTGTATGTTGGCATTTTCGTGAATAACAGCAGCGGAATGATCGTCAAAAACAAGTTCAGCGGCAACTATATTTCCAACAATCTTGTGGGGCTGTACCTCGGCAACGACGGTCCCGGCGATGCGGGTTACAACCTGGTGAGCGGCAACGTGTTTAATCACAACGATTTTGGGGTGCGATTGTTCCAGGACACTTCGATTGTTGAGCGCAACTATATAATCAACAGTGCGGTAACCGGTATTCAGATTGTAGGTGCAAAACACTCAGCTGTCCGGCATAACCTTATCGCCTCCAACGATCTATACGGACTTGCCATTGACGAGGGAGCGCAGGAGAATTACATTTCGGGCAACTCCATCGAACACAACCGAAACGGTGTATATTTCGGTCGTGGTAAGTCAGGCGAAAGCGTTCATAACCAGTTCTATGCCAATGCCATTCATCACAATTCTGATACGGCCCTGGTTTTCAGATCACTGCCGCAACAAAATTTCCTGTTTAACAGCATATACAAAAACAAAGACACGGCAGCCATCGTCAACCTGACAAATATGACGGCCATTGTCCGGCAGAATTGGTGGGGTACATCCGATACAAATGCAATAAATACTTCCATTTACGATGCTTTCGACGATACCGCAAAAGGAATCGTTGATTACCGGCCCATACTGCAGTTGCCCGATACGGCGGCACCTGTAACAGCCCCGGCATTCGCCCTGAAAATTAGCGAGGGGAATAATCTGAGAATTGTATGGCCTCCCAATCCCGAACCGGATGTTGCCAGTTACCGGGTTCATTATGGACGTTTTGACGGGTTTGCTTATGAGCATTATATTGATGCCGGAACCGACACAACTGTTATAATCGACGGTTTGACCGTTGGCGACACGGTAGCTGTTACCGCGCATGATTTTCTTTGCGATGGAATTCTCGACAGGCCCGAAGGGCACGAAAGCGATTTTACCATGGCAATAAGAGGGCCATGGGCCGGCAGCAACACCCAGGTTTGCTACAATGCGACATTGCAACTCGAAGAAGCAATTGTTTATAGCGAATTCGATATGTTGCGCTGGACAACCTCAGGCGATGGGCTATTCGATGACTCTTCGGCACTCCATCCCGGTTATAAGCCCGGGCAGGCCGACCTGCTTGCCGGTGTTGTTACGCTCACACTCACAGTCTTTGGCGACGGTTATGCACTGAGCGATGAGATGAGGGTGAAAATTTTGCCTCAGCCATATGTATATGCAGGTGCCGATACAACTATCATCAGCGGCGACAAAGTCTTGCTGTCGGAAGCAAGGGCCGATTTTTACCTGACGGTTCAATGGCAGTCGCAGGGCGATGGCTTTTTTGACAACCCGGCTGAGCCCTACACTTACTATACGCCCGGACTTTTGGATGTGATAAATGGTAAAGCTGTACTGGTGCTGTCAGCGGCATCCGATTGCGGAGAGGCTGCCGATACGCTGGTTCTCAGCATCATACAGGGGTATTCTATCTCAGGAAGAGTACATGCAGGCGATAACCTGGCATCGGGCAGCATCCTGAACTTACTGCGCCATTCAGGTAACAGTTACAGCGCCATACGAAATACGCTTACAACCGGCGATGGCACATTTACCATTTCGCAGCTCATCGAAGGTGAGTACCTGCTGTATGCAATACCCGGCGAAAACCTGCAGCAGGATTTCGCTCCGGCTTATTTCTTTGATGATATTCATTGGGAAAATGCGCATAAACTGATGACATCAGCTAACACCTATGATGTTGATATTGATTTGTTCAAACTGCCGGTGTCATTACCAGCAGGCACGGGTTCCATCAGCGGTTCGTGTATTTGCAGCGGGCAGCCGGCAAGCGATTGTCATGATATTACGCTACTGTTGTTCGATAAAACCGCAGGTTACCTTTTACAGTGGTTAAGGGTGAGTGCGTCAGGAACTTTCTCCTTCAGCAGCCTGCCTTTTGGCGAATATATCATATTAGGAGAGAAAGCCGGATACCTCAACAGTGAAACTGCAGTGATAAGCCTCACGGCAAACCGGCCGACGGTTGAGGACCTGCAGGTGAACATTATTCCATTCAAAATAAGCATTGCCATACCCGGTCCGCTGCCCGGAGATAACAGCGGCATCTCCGTACAACCAAATCCTACGCACGATATAGTAAAAATATGCGGATTATCACTTTCCGACCTCCAAAAAATTACCATCATCAAATCAGGTGGCCGCTGCAGCGAATTAAAGCCGGGCGATTGCAGGTTAACTGACGGTTGCCTGGAGGTTTCTGCGGAATTGCTGTCGCCGGGTTTAAACATCGTTAGTCTATACACCTTGAGCGGGCCAATCAGGAACTACAAGATAATCAGGTTTTGAGGCATACCATTTGGAAGCAGACCTTAAAAAATTTGAACATAAATTCAGTAAATAATTTAAAAATCCGACATACTTAACCGATTAATATCTTACCATGAAAAAAAATGTTGGAAAAAGTGAAAAAAAATTACACTCCGAGTAGTGGTAAAGCCGGTTTCGGTTGTCATAGTGTATTGAAATAAGATGAAAAAAAGAATATGAACATGATCCTTATTTATAACATTTTATAAACTAAAATGTTATATTTGCGGGATTATTATGATTTTGGGTGGTTAACTGCCTCAAAATCAAGAATTAACTACTTGCTTATCAATCGCTTAACACTGAGTGAATTTTTAACTAACCAAATTAATATTAACGATATGCCTTGCAGGATAGTCTCCACGGGGCATTAACCGCAAAGAAAGGAGGATCTTAACAACAAGCTATTTGTGAATCAAATTGTTACTCGTAAACAAACACAACTAAATTTTGTTACCATGAATTCTTCCAACAGGTTACCAAACATAAGTTAGGGCAATGAACAACTGCATTTATCAGTGGTTCGCTGCCTTTTTGTGTTTTTAACCCGACGCCTGATTACTTTCATTAACCAATAAAACTGTATGAAAATTAATTTACACAACATGAGAAAATCGCTCCTTCTTCTCTTCCTGGTTGCATTCTGCGCCTGGAATTCTTTTGGTGTGGTTG
>JAKLFM010000033.1 GCA_022711175.1 Bacteroidota bacterium
TGTGCTTGATTCACTGGTCATTGAAAGAAAAGGCAAGCTTACGGCGTTGGTTTACTTTAACCGCGACGAAATCAAAGAGCGGCATCGCCACCTTTTAATACACAACCGGAATTATGTTGAGCATGAGATTAGGAAGCTGTGCGTCGAAATTCAAGCTTATGTGAACCACAAGGTAAACAAATACTCACAGATTCAGGCAGTTGTTGTTCAGCCTGAGCCTTTTGAGAAAACAGCTACGCAGAAGATCAAAAGGTATCTCTATACCTGAAAAGTGTTGACGGATCAGCATTATTCCTACCACGATCGTTATTCGCTCAGGAAGCTGCAAACATCATCATTCGTTCAACAATTACTATAACCCAGACGGTACATCCGTATTTCGATCAGTTCAATAAATTTGTTCACTAATCATCAGACACTGCACAATACGGTATCTGTAATAACATAATCCTCCAGCTCTCTATTTCGCACCATGAAAAAACGTATAAACCTGATACTTGGCATCATACAAATCTTTGTCGCCGCAGGCGCATTACCTGCAGGATATGCAATGATGGCTGACCCCAGCGGCGAGGGACTCGGAATGACAACCGAAATGCTGACTCACTCACCCTTTGGCAGTTTCCTTATACCGGGGATTTTCCTGTTTACGGTAAACGGCCTTTTACAACTTATTGCAGGCATTCTTACTTTGAAGCGCAGGAATTATATGTGGCTTCCCGGAATCGGGCTTGGAATCGCTTTACTCATATGGATAATCGTGCAGGTTTTGTCAATCGGGCTGAATTCTGTATTGCAGCCGGTCTATTTTGGTATAGGGCTGATTGAGATAGCCCTGAGCCTGCTTTACAGGAAAGTCGTCAATAGAAGTGCCTGACCAGTGACGGCACTATGAAAAAACTCCCCTTCGTTTTGCCGAAAGGGAGTATTTGAGCGCTAACAATCGTTTTGATAAGGCTTATCAATCCTGTCGTAAGATCACAAGTTCTCCGTTACGGTTAATAAATCCCGACTGGTTTCCTTCTTCGTAAAACTCAACATACGCCCTGTTGTCGCTAAACGATTTGATATCCAAATACATGGCATCGTAGAGCAGTATAGAACCATTGGGACGCAACACCCTTAGTCCATCCTGTTCTTTGGGCTGATAAACAATTGTTCCGTCAGTATTTACTGTAACGTCTCTGTATGAGTCTTCCAACTCCTTTACAATGTTTCCCTGCGTATCAATAACTGCTTTAGTTAACTGGGGGTTATCAATTGTTACGAGTGCAAATCCGTCGTGAAAATCGAAAGAGGCCAGGGTATAATTGAAACCAAGAGCGAGGTTGCCGTCGGTGTCAATATAGCCTGCCTGGTATTTGCTGTTTTTAACAAGCGCCCGTTTGCACGAAAATTGAGCCGGCTTTTGCTGGTAATCGAAAGGAACTTTTGTAGCCCCGGTTTTATCAATATATCCCCAGTAAAAATTTGTTGTATTCTGTACGGCACAGCGGTCGTCAGAAAACGTGGCGGCTTCCTCCCATTTCCTGTTTTCAGGCTTTATTACCCACTTGCCTTTGGTATCAACAAATCCGTAGGAGTTTAATTTATCATCCCACATTTTGGTTAAACCATTGCCATAAGGGCCAAACTCAAAAAACCCGCCTGCGAATTTCGGAATTGCAGTACCTGTAAGCACTACGCCCTGGGTATTGATAAAAGAATAAACCATTGCATGCACAGGCCCGCTTTCTTTTCCTATTACGGCAATGCCGTCATAAAAGGATGAGGCAGCCTGGAAGGTTTGGTTTTTGAAGAGCTGATTTCCTTTTTTATCAAGGTAAACAGGGACGTTACCAATCCCGTCAGCCGCACGTGTTGCTAACAGGCAGATACCATCAGAGAAAACAGGTGCATTTTTGCCCCACTGGAAATATTTAGGTTCAATTACCCAGGTTCCGGTGGTGTCAATAAAGCCCCATAATTGATTCTTTTTGAGGGCACAAAGGCCATCATGAAAGCAATAATCCCCATCCTGGTCGTACTTTAACAACCTGGCCGATGCAATACCAGGTTTGATTGTTCTCATAACGGCATCGCTGCCTGCGCTATGATTATCCTGAGCTGACAGCGGTGCCGAAATAAAGGCAACAGTTGATAATAATATGAAGAATGCCAGCGGAAACGATGTTCTGCTCATGATCTTTGCTGTTATGGTTGGAAATTGCTGATTGTTAGTTCCAGCCCTTGGCTTTCTTGTAGTCGTCGTAGCTTTTGAACACAAGTTTTTTCATAGCAGCATTGGCAGGATTGATGCTTACGCCCCCTGTTACCTGGTGGGTTTCACCGGCTTTCATTTCCTTACTAACGCCGAGAATCACCCAATTGTCGTAATTGTGATCTTTGATTATGCTATTGTTCTCGTCGAGCATAAGCACAGGGACACTTAGCTGTACGTTCTGGCCGCCCGCAGTTTTTTCTGAATCGGTCTTTAGTTCAATGGTAGCTTCTATAGTTGCCCTGTCCCAGTCGATGGCGGTGATTTTGGCATCTTTCACCACATAACCTGTATTGCCCGTTGAATCGACAAACGGAATAGTGATCGGTAAGCCAAGTTTGCCGGCTTCGGCTGCAAATTCGGCTTTAGCATCTTCCTCAAGTTTATTGAGTTTTGACTGGAATGCTACCAGGTCATCAGCTGATTTGGCCTCGGTGCGGGCTTTCGCTGTAAGGGTCGAATCATCAGCTTTGTAATTCATTTTAATGGATACGAGTTTCCCGAAATAGCCTTTGCTTTCGAGTTTCTTGTCGGTGCTTCCTTTTTCATTGCCGCAGCCAGCAAAAAATGCTATGACCAGCAAAAGAAACATTGCGCTGAGTAGTTTTTTCATGGTTTAGATTTTTAATGTTTTACATAATTTGCCGGCAAATCTATGACTGGTTCACAGGTGAAAACAAGAATTACCGGTACTGATTTATAAATCACTACAATCAGGATATGTATGCAACTTTATGATAGGAATAGGGCCTCAGGCAACCTGGTGCATTCCGCTGAATTCGGAAGGCGTCATACCTTTGTACTTTTTGAATGCCGCATTAAATGCGCTTTTTGAATTGAATCCCACTGAACGGGCGATGCCTTCGATGCTCAGAACATGCCGCCGGTCGCCTGAAAGCATGCGACACGATTCTTCGATCCGGAACTTATTGACATAAGAATTAAAATTTGAGCCCGTCATATCGTTTATCACCCTCGAAAGATAACTTGAATTGGTGCCGAGCAGTGTTGCCAGTTCATTCAGACTAAGGTCTGAGCGCAGGTAACACTTATCATTCTCAAGTAAATTGTTTAATCGATGCCAGATGGTTTCGCGTGCATCGTCGCTCAAATGAATACCATGTTTGGTTGCTATGCCGGCATCGCCATGAACTTCGGAAACAGGCAAACTTGTGCCGGCCGATTTGTTTTTTATCTTCTTATCCCTGAATGCCCATACTGAAAATACCATAAGCAAAAGCACAACACCTGCTGCCACTGGCACAGCAGCTTTCCTTAATCCTTGTGCCAGGCTTTGCAAACCCAACCTTTTCTTACTAACGACGGGTGATTTGTCAAAAAAGTCGTTGCGCATATCAGCATATCGCAGTTCGTTGGATGCTATTTTAAGTGAATCGCCGGCTGCTATATATTTTTTATAAAACAGTAAGGACGAATTTACATCACCTGTCGCCTGGTAAAGGTCGGCAACGGCCTTGAGATTTTCGAGCAGCAGGTTCTGGTTAAACGATTCTTTAGCGTACATGATACTCGAATCATAGCTCGCGAATGCTTCGGTAAACATCTTATTGAGAACCAAAAACTCAGCGTACAAGTTGTAGTAAACACCTGAAGCAAGTTTGTCGCCCGATTTGGCCATAAACTCGTTTGCTTGTGCAAGTGCAGATGACGTTTCGCCATATTTTCGCAATTCCATGTACACTTCGGCCTTGTTGCAGGCAGCAAAACAAGCACCCTGCCAATCCGGCACCCTCGAATAACTTTCGACAGCTTTTGAAAAACAGGCTATTGCTTCCCCATAATTCTTCGATCCGTAATAATACGTACCAAGACTGTTGTTAGCATACCCGAGTCCTTTATCAAAGCGTAGTGCCTCAAAGATAGAAACGGCCTTATTTAAGTATGTATATGTTTCATTGCCATTATTGCCTGCGCCCAAAATGCCAGCCACGTTGCAATAGAGGAACCCAAGGTACAAACTGTCGCCGGTGAGTTCACTGGCCGAAGTGGCCTTTACCAGGGCTAGGTCGCCGGTTTCGTTCATGCCGGCATCTTTATACATGATGCCAATAGTGATCATATCCCTTGCAATAGCAAGTTTTTCGCCGCTGAACATCAGCGACTTTTCGGCATTTCCTAGGCATTCGGTAAAACTCCTGAAGTCGTCGTTTTTTCTTGCCAGATGCGCCATCAGTATCTGTATCGACGCTGCAGTTGTATATTTTTTTTCTGCTTCAGCTGATTGCAACGCCAACTGACAGATCGCGGAAGCATTGTCAAAATCGCCTCTTCTGTAATGATATCTGGCAAGACAATAATAATAATCAGCCGAAAGATTACTGCCACAGGCAGCAAATGCTTTTCGGGCTTGTAAAAGGTAATATTCGGCTGAATCGTTCTTCACCTCAGGCCGCAGGCTGAGCGCCGCAGCCTGCACATAAACCTTGGCGAGCAACGATTGGCTATTCAGCCTCCTGGCTTCTCCAATGGCCTGCCAGGTGAGTGTGAATGAGCGCGAAAGCGAATCGGGACTTTGAATATTAACCAATTCAAGAAGAATATTTATTTTTTCGGTTCCAGAACTGCGGGGTAACCGATGTAAAAGATCATCTCTTTGCTGACGTATTGTAAATACATTTGCCGTAAGGCCAAAAACCGAAATAAACGTAAATATTGCAGCAAGTGGCAAGCAGCGTTTCATAGTTGACCTAGTTGTCACAAAAATATGAAATTTGATCAATAAAAATCAATATCAATTTTCTGATTCTAACGAGTGTATGTTACTAAAAATTCAATTCTGTCGCTAAAAGGAGTACTTTTATTGGTGAAAATGAAAATCACACCTAATTTTCGGGCCTTAGAGATGTTTTTTCGAAGAGTTTTACCTGTTATCACCTGCCTGATAAATCTTAGCTTCGGGGTTTATGCCCAGGCTGTTACCGATACCATCAACCTGAGTAGCGTTGAAATTGTCGGTTCCATTAGTCCAGTCAGGTTTGCCATCAAAAAATCAGCTGTTGACCTGGCTCCACTCCCCGACATTGGTGTATTGTTGCGAAGCTCACCTGGTGTAAGCGGAATAAGGAAGGGTGGCTCTGCAGTTGATCCCGTGATACGGGGATTCAGGTTCAGCCAGCTGGCAGTAGTTGCCGGTAACGGCATCAAAGTGGAAGGAGGTTGCCCAAACCGCATGGATCCGGTGACATCGCATTTCGAAAGTGATGATATTGAATCGGTTGAAATCATCAAAGGCCCGTATTCGTTCACGTTAGGCCCATCGTTAGGCGGACTGGTCAGGCTGAAGTTATATAAACCCAGCCCTTATGACAATTTTCAGGTGCATGCCAAATTCCGCACTTCAGTGAGTTCGAATCCGGCTGGTTACAACCAATATGTAAGAATAAACGGTGGTTCTCAAAGAGTATATTTCGGTATTTCAGGCAGTTATAAATCTTTTGGTGATTACAGGGATGGAAACGGAACAAGGGTTTCCGCAGCATTCTCGAAATTCAATTATGGTGCTGCTTTAGGTTTTATACCCCGCGAAAACCACGAAGTAATCCTGTCATTGTACAGAAATTATGGAAGGGATATACGATACCCCGCTTTGCCCATGGATGAAATTGTGGATAACACAACCATTGTGTCGGCTGATTATCATGTGAAATTCATGGGTGGAATAATTCGAAAGTTAGATGTAAGCTTCTATAATTCTGATGTTTACCACGAAATGGATAACAGGTTCCGTCCGGCATACAGCCAGGTAGTTGCTCCTTACAAAGGCCTCATGCAGGCTGTTGCCAAGGTTGACGCAGCCAACACAGGAGGCCGGTTCGAGGCTCACCTGGTAACCGGCAACCATGAATTAAGAGCTGGCGCTGACCTTGAAGCAGCTGGCAAGAGTGGTGGCCGGGTAACCACAATGATCATGAACATGAATGGTATTGAAACTACTTCGGTAAAGAATACAAATCTTTGGAAAAATGCCAGGCTCCTCAACTCAGGACTTTTTGGTGAATACAGCCTTCAATTGAAGAAACTCAAGTTTGTAGCATCAGCCCGGCTCGACTACAATGTGGCATCCTCACGGGATACACTCAGGCTGTTGAAAAACGAGCAAGTCTATTTTGACGAGACCAGATCGGATTATGTCAATTTTAGCGCCAATGCCGGAATTTCGAAGCAAATCGGACAAAATATAACACTTAGCATATTCGCCGGTCGCGGTATGCGTAGCCCCGACCTTACCGAAAGGTTCATCAAATACCTTGTTGTGGGTTACGACAACTACGATTATCTTGGGAATCCCAAACTGCTGCCCGAAAAAAATTATCAAACCGATGTTATCCTGAATGTGAATACAATAAAAGCCGGGAAGCTGACACTCTCAGGCTATTATTCAATGGTTCAGGATTTTATCTCAGGAGTTATTCTGCCGGCTTCGGTTACTACGCCTAAAACCATGGGTGCACCTGGTGTTAAGCAGTTTATGAATACCGGAAATGCATGGTTCACGGGCTTTGAGGCAACGTATCTCACTCCCGAATACAAAGGGTTTAATGCTGACATTGCCGCTTCGTTTACCTATGGCATTCACGAAAAAACAATCAGAAACTATTTCGAGAATGGACAAGTTATTGGTACACAACAAATAAGAGATGACGCCATGCAGGAGATAGCACCGTTCGAAGTAAGGACCGTTCTGAATTACACCTTTTATCATCGAAAAATGCAGGCATCGTTCAGCAGCAGGTTCGTGGCAGCGCAGCGCCATGTTTCTCTGTCGTATTACGAGAGCGCCACCCCCGGATTTGTCTTGATCAACCTGGCATACGATTACAAGTTCAATAAAACGGTTCATATGGCGGCAGGAATTCAAAACCTGCTCAATAAGCCTTATTATGAACATCTTAACCGGCGGATTGTAGGAACAACAGATAAACTGCCCGAACCGGGACGCAACTTCTACCTGAACCTTATTATTGTAATATGAGACACCTCATTCGGGCACTCACTCTACTTCTATTATTATTTGCAGCATGCGAACCTGAAATTATTGAATCGCATAAAAATGGCGGAAGGATAGTGCTCGAATTCAGCCATCTCGTTGACGGCAAGGCTTTGATCGCCGATAGCCTTTTCTACGTAAACAAAGCCGGGAATCAATATGAAATCAATGAAGTAAAATACTTCATCTCAGATGTTTATCTCGTGAATCGCAACGGGAAAAAGGCATTTATTGATGACCAAACTGCCATACATTATTATGACATTGATATCCCATCGACACTTGATTGGAATGTATTCGATACTATTGAAGAAGGAGTGTATGACTCGATATCTTTTATTTTTGGTCTGAACGAACAGCGTAACATATCCTTTGCATTTGTAAATCCTCCCGAAGTAAACATGTTTTGGCCCGATATCCTCGGCGGCGGCTATCATTACCTTATGTTGAACGGAAAATGGAAAAATCCTCAGAACACCACCACTCCGTTTGACTTTCATCTTGGCATAGGGCAACGGTATTCGGGCACATCCACCTCGGTTGACTCAATCACAGGCTATGTGCACAATTATTTTAAGGTAACCCTTCCTTTGCCGGCAATGCAAATAGAAAACAATTCGTTAAGGACTATTTCGTTGGCAATGAATATCGACAGTTGGTTTAAAACGCCAAATACGTGGGATTTTAACACTTGGGGAGGCTATATTATGCAGAACCAGCAGGCCATGCAAACAGCAAAGGAAAACGGGTTTGATGTTTTTACGGTAATATCAGTGAGATAGAGTTATTTTCAGGAAAGATGTTCTGGAAGTGGGCTACGATTTTCTCACTTGTCACTAGAATGTTATTATCAAATAATCAAAAACAGACAGACGCGTATCAATAAACCGGCATCTTTCTTTTCCGGAATAATTCGGTAAGTTGGTCAAATTCCTTCCTAAAAATAACACCGACTCCCTGTGTATATGGTGCGCGCCCGGCATTGAGGTCGAGGGAGTTGTTGGCCCGGTTATAGGCTTTGACCCTAAAACGGCCATCGTCAGTAAGTTTTACTTCCACATTTACATCGCCAACCCATTTGTTACTGGCTTGTGTTGCGGTTGAAGCAGCCCCGGCTCCTGAGTTCATGCCCATGCTGCCTTCGATGGTTACACGATCGTCGAACAACTGGGTTGAAAGTGCCAGTTCAAGTTGCTGTGCCGTCACCTGGTCGCCGGGACGGTAATTAACGCCAATATCAAAATCCTTACTAATCTGCGAAAGCATGCTGCTTAACTGGCTGCTGAGCATATCGAACGATGAGGAGCCGAGGCTCGACGACAATGCTGTTGTTCCCTGGTTAAAGCTGAAACTGTTGAGCACTAGCAGCGAAATCATCTGTTGATTCATAGCCACCTGGTTGCTGGTATCAATTACACTGTAGATGATTCGTTGTGTTTCAGGGTCAGCGTCGGGCATTTCGATACTGAACCGCAGATCAGGATTGTACAGGCTGTTGCGCAGTGAGATTATACAATCAATAGGAACCCTTTTGCCTGATATAGCATCGCCAACTGAAGCGATAAGTCCTTTGAGGTCAGGTTTTACCTTGTAAACAGCACGTAGGTTAATATCAGCATCATAGGGACTTCCATTGAATGTGATAATTCCTCCTCGTTCAATTTGGAAGTTACGGCTGAAAATATTTTGCAGTGAGAACAGGAAGTTGCCTTCGTCCATATGATACTGCCCGTGCATCGTATAATTGCCTTTGGAGTCAACGCCCATGTTTACATTGCCATCGCCACGAACTTTGATGTTCCCCATCTGGTAAGGAAGAATAATTTCGAGCGCTGCATCGCGGGTTGCCTGAATCTGCATCTGGAGGTCGAGGTTCGAAAATTCAGGAATTGCATCTTCGACCGTTATCGAGTCCTCAGTTTCGGTGTTAATGTACCGGATATAGTTATTATCAGAAATGCTCACCGAGTAGCTTATAGGCACGTGAATATCAGTACCTTTCTCAGTTTTGGCATTTATTTTCATCAGAATATCATTTACCGGACCGGTAATGGAAATGTCGCCCGAACCAATTGCCTTGCCGTAAAAATATTCGAGTGGGCTGTACACCGTGTTGAGTGCGGCCATCTTATCAGCTTTCAGGTTGATATCGAAACTCCAGTCGCTGAAAGCATGATGGTTTATTTTACCGTTTGCCAGCCCGGTATTTCCCAATGAATCGTTAATCGATATATCCTTAAACCACATCACATCCTTGTCGAAATTAAGGTCGCCGGCAAATGAGTACGATGTTTTTGTGTAATCGACCATTAATTGTGTGCGCATCAGATGAACGGACCCTGCCAGAACCGGATCAGCAAAATCGCCTTTCAGTTTGATTTTGCCTGTTCCATAGCCCTTTAACTTAGAGAATAACCCGGTGAAGAAAGGTTCG
Source organism: Bacteroidota bacterium (assembly GCA_022711175.1). Classification (GTDB taxonomy): domain Bacteria; phylum Bacteroidota; class Bacteroidia; order Bacteroidales; family UBA4417; genus UBA4417. The sequence continues at coordinate 9,703 of JAKLFM010000033.1, forward strand.
AACAGCTTAACTTTGAGGTTGTCGGCAGTGAGGTCGATATCGAAATTATTGTGTTTGCGCTGCGGATAAATGCTGCCGTTTACTAACAGCGGATAGTGTAAACCGGCTGACCCGTGATATGCAATACAACCGTCAATATCAAGTGATTTATTCCCGGTGTTCCACGCGCTGAAAGCTTCAAAATCGCCCAACTGCTCATGGTTGAAACCGAAATTCTTTATCTGCAATTGTATAATAGCCTTCGGAATGTTGTAAACTTCCGACAACGAAACATCGCCATTTGCAAGGCCGTCGAAGTCTATGCCAATTTCTTTGGTAAGAATATCAAGCGCTGACAGGTCAAAGTTCTGAAGGTTCAGCGAGAGTTTATCAAGCGGGTCATGCGAAATGGCTCCGTTAATACTCAGGCTCTGTTGATTGTTACTGAATTTCAGGTTATTCAACGCTATATAGCCGCTGTCGATCAAAACACTGTTCCCCTGTTGAATTGCCCAACTGCTGTCGTTTATCAATATGCCCGCTGTTTGTATCGAGGCCATTAGCCGCGGAAATCCGCCAAACGATAATGATCCGGTAATGTTCCCTTTGTTGTGGTCAACAACGTCCTGGTCGTTCCAGGTAAGCTGCCAGTTCACACTGTCGTTTCCGGCCAACGCATTGAGCATCAGTCTTTCAATGTGAAATCCTGAGGTATCAGGCTTTATTCCGCCTGAAAGATCAACATTGCTTGATTGAAGCGCCAGGCTGAATTTATTCTGGCTGGTCGTTCCAGTCATGGTGAAATTCCATAACGAAAGCCCTGAAATCCTGAGTAGTGGCGAATAAGCATTGATATTGATGAGGCCTGCAGCGGGATCGAAACTGCCCGACAGCAGCGATTGCCTGTCTAATTCCAACGCCGGTAAAAAAAGCGCGGTAAGTGGTCGTGTATTCTTTAATCTGATGGTATAATCAAAACGGCCTTGTTTCACCTGCGGCTTTATTTGAAGGCCTTTGGTAATCGAAGGCAGGTAATCGGTAAATATCAGCAAAATGTAATCGCGCAGATCATCGAAAGTGTACAGGCCTGTAAATGTGGCATCTGCAAAGTCGGAGACAAGAGTCATCTTTTTATTGTCACCTTCGAGCATCTGCGTTTTCAGTTGCAGGTTGTTCATTTCAATGATGTGCCCGTTTTCATAGAATGCAGTATTGTCGAAATCAAGTGCACCGATAAGGTTGTCGAGCGAATTGCCTGTAAACTGCAATCTCATGGTTGTGGAAATACTCGTCGATGTATCGCGCTGCACAAGATTAAGCCGCGTGAGTTGAGCATCCGTAACAATAGCATGAAAATCGAAGGACGGCAGGCTGTCGGAGAGGTCAATAACACCATCGAAATCGAGTTTGGCGAGTTCATCAGCCAGTTTTACCTTACCCGAAAAAGCCTCATGTTTAAAAATACCGTCAATCTTAATATTGTTTAGCGTATTGCCTTTAACTTCTACATCTTGCAATTGTCCTTCAAATGTAAGATCGGCGGTGGCCATAGTCAGCCCCTTACCTTTTACATTTGCCGAAAAGCTGAGAGACCCTACATCCTTATATTCCAGTATTTTGCCAAGATCGAAATCTTCGGCACTCAGTTTTCCGTCGTATTCAATGATTTGCTGTTGCTTATTGTTAGTGAGCAGGATGTCGGTAGTGAGTTTACCTGCATCGGACCAAAAAGCACCATTCGATACAAAATCATTGTAAAAACCTGTAAATCTTCCTTTTACAGTAATCAATCCGAGCCTGTACAACTCTTTTGGCAGTTTGCCTATGGTTGTGTTACCAGGTAACCCGAATGACGAAATATCGTCGGCAGTGGTGGTGAGATTCTCAATTTTAAAATGCGCGAAAGTCTCCGTCCAGTCAGGCAGGCCGTTAAGGCTGACATCTCCTTTGTATTTAGTGGAATTGCCGTAGGTGATATCCATGCCCTTACCCTTGAATGATGTTACCGTTCCTTTAAGGTTTCCGGCAATTCCAAACACTTCGTTCATTCCTTCAATTTCAGGAGCAAAGAATTGAATATCACGCATATCGAGCTTCGAAGGCCTGATTTGTGACACAATGCGGACACTGTCGAGAAAGTAATTAAAAGCGTTCCAGTTTGGATATTCAAAAGCGAGGTCGAGTTCCAGGTCACTGTTGTCAGTAATGAGATGAAGCTTTTGTGCCGAGAATCCCCTTGAAGTAACCAACGCCTGGGTTTCAAATTTCCGGATGCGTAAGCCGCTTTTCTCAACGGCAGTGAGTGACCGTATATTCCCGGAAATCGAATCTCCCTCTAAGGCGATATTCTTCATCCTGAGGTTAATCCCGGAGACATCAATATCGCTGTAATCCATCCCCTTGTATTTACCGGCTGTGTTCTGATTGCAATAGTTGAAGTGCGAATCAATGATTTTCAATGTTTTACATCGGAGCGACCAGGGTTTTGTGGTAGTATCAGCAGGTTCGGTTGATGCGAAATAGTCGATGATAAACTGCAGGTTCAGCAACGAATCACCCTGGTACTGTATAAGATTCACATCCGCTTTGTTGACCGATATACTGTTAAGCGAGAGCAACCTCTTATTGCGGTGGATTTTACCGTATCCGAGTTTGATGTTATGGGCAGCGATAAGGGTTTTATGGTGCCGGTCCCTAATTTTCAGATCTTCAATTGATATATTCAGAAACCAGCTGATATCAACTCCGCCAACCGTAACTTCAGTGCCAAGTTTTTCAGAAAGAGAACGGGCTACTTTCGCGGTAATAAAGGTTTGAACCGGGCTTAACCTGAGCAACAAATAGGCAGGCAACGGCATGATGAATACCGTGAGGAAGATTCCTATCAATATGGATCGGCCTTTTTTGATACTTTTGCGGTTTATTTGTCAGCCTTGTGGTAGCCAAACTGTTAAAATACAAAGATATTGTCAAATACCATGCCTGTTTACATCCTAGCTATTGAATCCTCGTGCGACGACACCTCGGCTGCCGTTTTTGCCGATACCACAATGTTGTCGAATATTGTTGCAAATCAGCAGGTTCACAAGGATTTTGGCGGCGTGGTTCCCGAACTTGCTTCGCGTGCACACCAGCAAAACATCATCCCTGTCATCAGCAAAGCACTTGATACAGCAAAAATAGATAAAAAAATGCTGCAGGCAGTTGCCTTCACCCGTGGGCCGGGCTTACTGGGATCGCTGCTGGTTGGAACATCTTTTGCTAAAGCATTTGCACTCGGACTTAATATTCCGCTCATCGAGATTAACCATCTTCAGGCTCATGTGCTGGCTCATTTTATCCAGGACAAGGATGAACAGCGGGTTGTACCACAATTCCCTTTTCTCTGTCTGACCGTTTCGGGCGGCCATACGCAGATTGTGCTGGTTCGCGACTATTTCGACATGGAGATTGTTGGACAGACCATTGATGATGCCGCCGGCGAGGCATTTGACAAGTCAGCCAAAATCCTTGGCCTTCCCTATCCCGGAGGGCCGTATATTGATAAAAACGCAAAGGCTGGCAAACCCGTTTTTACTTTTGCCAAACCATTGGTGCCCGGACTAAATTACAGTTTTAGCGGGCTCAAGACTTCATTCCTGTATTTTCTTCGCGATCAACTGAAAGAAAACCAGCTATTTATCGAAGAGAATATGAATGATTTGTGTGCCTCGATGCAAAAGTCAATAATTGACATCCTGATGGATAAACTGCTCAAAGCTGCCAAACATTATAACATCCGAGAGATAGCCATTGCGGGGGGCGTATCAGCCAATTCAGGATTACGCGAAGCCATTCTCGGCCTGAAAGAATCACACCATTACAATGTCTATATCCCTCAATTTCAATACACTACCGACAATGCAGCTATGATTGCTGTCGCAGGATACGTCAAGTATCTGCAGGGAAATTTTGCCGGTCAGGAAATGGCGCCTTATTCGAGGGGCGGAATCTAATTTCAGAACGATTTATTTATACAGGCACAGATAACTTACATCTGCCAACGCTTTTACCCTGAACTTCACACCTTTGTCAACGATGAACGTGCTGAAAGGTTCATAGGCTTTCCATTCCGTTTCACCCGGCAGCATCACATGAAGCACACCTGAAGTAACTGTCATATACTCAACAGTTGATGTTCCGAATTCATACTCACCCGCAGCCATCACACCAATGGTAGCCGGGCAGTCAGCGGTGCTGAACGCAAGTGATTTGACATTCCCGCCAAAATATTCGTTTACTTTTATCATGGTGAATTTATTTTTTCTTGTTTGTAATTGTCTTTATTGTAATCTGATAATCTGCTGTTTATTGTTAAACTTTAGTTCCTCCAACAAGATGCGATAATCGAAAATAAACATCCGGTATAGGCTTGAGGCCAACGCGTTCATCTACTTAAGTACTTCGAACCTTTCTTCCACATCGGCAGTAAAAGTTTTAAACCTTTGATCGTAGTGTAGTATGATTCGTTTTGTGGCCCCTTGCGGCATATTCCGTCGGATATAATCATTGATGAGGAAGTCAGTGAGCAGTTCGGCATGTTTTTTACCTGATGCTTCGGCCATTTTATAGATATCGTTATATGTAATCCTTGACACTGTGTTATCGAAGTACATTTTATCATCCCAATTATTGTATTTGAAGCCGCCTAGAAATTCATCTTCGATATAGCCGCTCAGGTACAACAGTCGTTGCTGACTTTCAGCGCCTTCCAATGCCGTTTCAATCCATGTGTTCATGCCGAAAGTAGTGAGTTCATACTCTTTAACGTAATAGTTGTCATCAGGATCGTAAGTCTCTTCGGAATAAGGAACAGTTTCTTCCTCGAGTTGCAGTTGTACAAAGTTGATTGACCATTTTGAGCCTCTCTCGTTATTGAACTGAACACTGTCAGCCGGCAGATACAGTCTGTATCCGTTTGACTTCAATTCCTGCAGAAAGGTGTTGTAAAACAGTTCGAGGAAAGCCGAGTCGGAGATAAATTGCAAGTATGTGCTCTGATAAAATCCAACCGAGTCCTTTGCCACCTGGTTTATAAGATTCACAGGATCAGGCTCCTGGTGAGTCAGGTTGGTCTTATAAATAAAGTCGGCAGGGATGATCATTAATGCTTCCTGTTCAGCGGATTTAAGGTAGCGGCGCCCCAATTTTTGTTCAACCGAACAAGAGGCCAGACCAAGAATAAATGCAAGCGATGTAATAATCGCAAAATTCAATTTAAAATTAAATCGCGGCCGTGCTTTGTTATTAATTGAGATAACCATACCAAATCATTTACATATCTGCTACTTACAAATCATTCAGCGGTTTCTGCCTTAAAATTGTCATATACCTGTATGGCAAACCTGCGGCCATATTCCTTAGCTTGCTGCAGGGCATCGTTGTGAGGTGTGAATTTTATAAACAAGCCTTCACCAAAGTATTTGAATTTGAGATTTGTAAGATTGGTTTCAAGCATTTTCATCGCTTCACCGCTCCATCCGTACGAACCGAAAGCACCGGCAAGTTTACCCTTGTCGCGGATGGGATTTGCTACTGCAAATAACTGGTAGAGGGGCAAAAGTATGTTTTGATTGATGGTTGGCGAACCGACTATCAGGGCTGAACAGTTTGAAACATAGTGTTCCATTTTGTCGGGCGGCATTGTTTCGATATCGTGAAGTTCAACATCTACACCCTCAACAAGGCGGCAACCTTCAGCAATATTCACAGCCAATGCTCCTGTGTTATGATAAGCGGAAACATAGGCAATGAAAATCATCGGCTTGCTGGCCGGCAGCATTGTTTCCCTGGCCAACTTCTCCGAAAGATCTACAAATCTCTTCCAGTTTTTTCGCAGCAAAGGTCCATGGCCTGGCAAAACCGCCGATATTTCGAGCGGTCTTATTTTCTCAATGGCTTTCACCATGAACTTGCTGTATGGTTTTAAAATAACCTCGAAATAATATTTGAAAGCATCGTCCCAGTTTCCTACAAGGTCATCAAACATGGCTTCGTGACAATAGTGTGCGCCAAAAGAGTCGCAGGTGAAGAGCAACTGGTCCTCTTCGAGATAGGAATAAATTGAATCGGGCCAATGTAGATTCGGAGCCCCAATAATACGCAACTTCTTATTTCCCAGATCAATAACATCCTGGTCTTTTACCTGTATATGCTGAAATTCGAATCCCAGCAGATCGCGCAGGTAACGAATGGCATTACCACTGCCCACTACTTTGGCTTTCGGTGCAACAGCAAGCAATTTGGCCAGGCTTCCGCTGTGATCAGGTTCAGTATGGTTAACAACGATATATTCGAGTTCCGACGGGTCACAGTATGTCTTCAGTTTTGCAATGAAGGTGTCGAAATATTTCTCTTTAACCGTTTCGACTAGTGTTTTGTGCTCAGCATTAATGAAATACGAGTTATAGGTTGTTCCGTAGGGTGTGTGCATTACTACATCGAAAGTTACAAGTTCACGATCGAGCACTCCTACCCACGAAACATCATTCGAAATCGCAAGTGTTTTATTGTCAGGCATATGAGTTGTTTGAAGTTTGAAGTTTAAAGTTTGAAGTTTAAAGTTTCATGTTTTTATTTTTAGATTGCAACTTTGCATGTTGAAAATCTCGCGGCTGAATTTAATAAAGTGCTAATCCCCTAAAAAAGAGTCATTTGCACTCCTGTTGGATCATCCGGTTCATTTCCCTGTTTCTGATCAATGTCCGGTGCCGGATGTTCTTCAGGCTGTTCCGAAATATCAGGATTGTTATTACCGTTAACTGACTCGCTTTCTGTAACTTCCGGTTCTTCCGGTATTTCCGGTTCTTCGATTACAGGTTCTTCGTATGGCAGCGGTTCAAGCCAATATGCATTCTCGACCGGTGCAGCTGACAGTCGTTTTCCCTTCGCTTTTACCCCCATTACCTCCACAAAGATATCAATCTCAACCGATTGGTTTTCAACAGGTTTCTTAGCACCCTCGTTGTTATAATCAACTTGTAACTGCGGACGGTAGTCAGTAGATATGAGGTGCAGGCTCACTCCATCCTCATCGGGAACGAAAAAAGTCTTTTTATCGGTAAGTTCAACGAGGAAACGTTTAACGAAATAGTGGCCTTTGGCAGCATTGAAGTACACGCAGGTGACAGGCTTGTTTGGGTTATATTTTTCGATCACTGCCATATCCTCCTCAAAATGATTGGATAAATCGAAGTTCATCAAGCGATAATAACCTGACTTCATGATTGTTAATATCCTGTCATCCTCTTTAAAATCGCCAAGGTATTTTCCGCGCTGGTCAGTGTTGAGGCGCATTACCGAGTCGTCGTACCAGATGTCGCGTGCGCTGAGGGTCGAAAGCCCCTTTTCGGCCTGCACGATTTTTCGCACCGGGTTTTTCGAAAGTATATTTCCCTGCGATGATCGTCCTTTAATTGCAATTTCGGCAAAATCGAAGTCAAACTGAATCTTTTTGAGCCGTGGCTTGGGCTTTAGCGAAATGCGTATCACTTCCGATTCGCCGTTCGGATTGGCAGTTAAATAAAGTACCGATGACCCTTTTGCACCCTTGGTGAGATTGTACTCCTTATCGCGTGTAATGCCGGTTACAGAGAACCGTTTAACATATACGGCGCCAAGCCTGCCATCCTGATAGGCCATATTGTAAACCGTACGATCGTCGTTCTTTTTGAATACATCAATGTGAATTACGTTTTTACCGACAAAAACCTTTTCGGCAACTTTTGTCACAATAAACGTCCCATCCTGCCTGAAAACAATGATGTCGTCAATATCGGAACAGTCGCAAACGTATTCATCCTTTTTAAGCCCTGTACCGGCAAATCCCTCTTCACGGTTAACATAAAGCTTCTGTGTAGCAGCTGCTACAGCGGTGGCTTCAATTGCTTCAAAATTGCGGATCTCGGTCCTTCGTTGGCGGTTAGCGCCGTATTTGCGTTTTATCTCGAGGAAATAATCAATGGCGTATTCGATAAGGTGTGCCAGGTGATGTTTCACTTTTTCCATCTCCCCGAGTAGCGATTTGAGCGTATCATCAGCCTTCTTGAGATCAAAACGTGTGATGCTGCTCATAGGCTTTTCGATAAGTTTGCGGTAATCGTCCTCTTCGATAGGCCTGAAAAACTCTGCGAAAAACGGTTCAAACAGCGAATCAAGTTCCCTGAAAACCATCTCGGAAGAGGCGGCATTCTCGTACTTTGGGTTTTTGTACATGCCTTCCCTGATGAATATTTTTAGCAGCGTGTTAAAAAACACCTTCTCCATCAGTTCGTTGAGGGCAATCTGAAGTTCAGCTTTGAGCAGGTTTACAGTCTGCTGTGTCGAAATCCTCAGTATCTCGCTCACACCCATAAAATGCGGTTTTCCGCCCATTATCACGCATGAGTTGGGCGATTCGCTGCGCTCGCAATCGCTGAATGCATACAGGGCATCTATCATCTGATCCGGCGAAACTCCGGGTAGCAGATGGATAATAATTTCGACGTTTTGAGCCGTATTATCATCAATTTTCCTGATCTTGATCTTTCCTTTATCATTAGCAGCAATTATAGAATCAATCAGGTCGCCGGTTGTAGTGCCCCAGGGAATTTCGGTGATTACGAGTGTTTTTTTGTCGAGTTGGTTGATGCGGGCTCTTATCCGCACCTTGCCACCACGCAGACCGTCGTTGTATTTCGAAAAATCGGCAAGTCCGCCAGTAGGGAAATCAGGCAGAATTGTGAAATCCTCGCCTTTGAGCACTGCGACCGAAGCATCGATCAGCTCATTGAAATTATGTGACAGCAGTTTGCTGGCAAGGCCAACAGCAATACCTTCAACACCCTGGGCAAGCAACAGCGGGAACTTGACCGGCAGCGCAACGGGCTCCTTGTTCCTGCCATCGTATGAGGCTTTCCATGTTGTAGTTTTTGGGTTAAAAGCCACATCGAGCGCAAACTTTGAAAGACGGGCCTCAATATAGCGCGGCGCCGCGGCACTGTCTCCGGTAAGTATATTTCCCCAGTTTCCCTGGGTATCAATAAGCAACTCCTTTTGCCCAAGCTGAACTGTAGCATCACCGATAGAAGCATCGCCATGCGGATGATACTTCATGGTGGTGCCTATAATGTTTGCAACCTTGTTGTAGCGTCCGTCTTCGAGTTCATACATGGCATGAAGAATGCGCCTCTGCACAGGTTTCAGTCCATCCATTACCTCAGGCACTGCCCTTTCGAGTATCACATAGGATGCATAATCGAGAAACCAGTTTTGATACATCCCCGAAAGGTGCATGGTACGGTAAAGTTCGCCGGCAGGATTTTCCTCATCAACAGGCAATTCAACCGGTTCACTCTCCTGCCCGGCGGGTTGTTCGTTGTCCTCTTCGTCTAAAATATCGTCATTCTCTTCCATCTGTATAATATGCGGATATAAAGTTCAGTATTGTGAGGGAATATTTGGCAAGTGTTTAAATTAATTTTTAAGAGTCCGCAGTAAAATGGCTTCGGCCAGCAGACAAGCTAATGCCAGTAAAACAAACCATTTCCAAAGCGAGATACCATTGTTCATTTCATCAATAATCTGATTTACAGGTTTATTGTGCGTCTCGAGGATACTCAATCCTGTAACCTCCGATTTATCTATCAGCTCCCTGAGTTCGGCTTTGGTGAGGCACAACAGATCGCTCTCGTTACGGTTGTAGTTAAACGAAATACCCGTCAGTGCCCGGTTTCCTGATGTAAGCAAATAGTTTCCGGCTTCCTTTACTGATCCGGCTGTAAATACATTGATACCGTTTCCGGTACGTTGTATCTGCGGTATCATCTCAAAGGAACCCGGTTGCAATTTGAGTCTTGGAGCTTCGTCACCATCAGGGTAAGGAACATTGAGCCAGATGGCATTGCTGCTGCCAATCACCGAGTACAACCCGGCGGGCGGACGGCTAAGCAGGGCAATGTTGTACAATACAGGGACAAAAAGCGCCTGCTGTTGAAAATTGCTGAAATCCCCACTCAGAGGAACACACAGCTGGTACACTTTTCCTTTTCCACAATTTGTCGCAACCAGGAAATCTCTGCCGTTCAGCATTTTCATAACAGGCATTGAGAGTGTTACAGCTTTTGAGGCAATAGGGAAAAACTTGTTTACAACAGGTAAATCAAGATTTTGAGGTTTTTCACTATTTTCTTTTTCAAATACATTGCGAAATACAGGGTCGGTTTCACTGAGGCTTACAACCCTTGAATCGGATGTATCAATAGCCATATAAACCGGGCACTTCAAACCGGTTAACATATTATTGTAAGAGGTTAAATCAGCCTTTTCTGTCGGAATAACTGCAACAGCACCACCGTTTGAAATGTACTTACTTAGTTCCTGCCCCATTCCGGATGAGATCGCCGGCAACTCGTTCAGGATAATGAGGTTGTAATTGGGCAAACTGCTGTAATCCAACTCTTTTTCATCTATATTTTTCATTAATACAGTCGAATCCTGTCCAAAAAGTGCGTCCAGATAACGATTTGACGCACCCGAGATGATGGTTAGAACTTTAATCGACGATGTGACGTCGAATGATAGAAAGAACTTATCATCGTAGGTAACCGGATAATCGGTAATCTCAATCACAGCATGTTGTGTCCCGGCCTCGTAAACAGTGAAAGGGATGTTGAGTACGAGGCTTCCTCCTGCTTCGATGTCGGCAGTGGCGATGGCTTTCTGCGTGCCATTCAGGCTTAGCCTGACCGGAATCTTTTCAAATTTGTTTTCCGATTTGTTTAATATTCGCGCATTGAGCACCGAAGTCTGTCCTGTTTGCTGCATTGGCAGATCGAACCAGCATGTATCAATATAAAGGTTACCCGACATATTGGCTTGTAATGGCAGCAGGTAACGCTCAATTCCCGGCGATTGCAGGGTACCGGTACTTCCGAATGCCGATTTCTGGAAGTCGGAAATCACATAAGCGGTTTTTTGATCTACAACACTACCTTTCAACAGGTCATCCTGCCTGCTTATTATTTCACCAAAAGTGCGGACTGAAGCAGAAGGCCTGATTTCATCAAGCATCAGTAGGAACTCTTCCCTGGTAACGAGCCGCTGGTGTTTACCTTCGAAATCGTTGGTGAGCAATTGAAACCTGTCGGAAGGTTTATAAGCGGCGGCTATTTCGCGGGCTTTCCGGCGGGCTTCTTCAAATAGTGAGCCATTGTCGCCCATGGCTTCCATACTGAATGAGTTATCAACAAATATGCTGACCGAATTGCCGGCTCTCCTGGTTTTTGAAACATCCGAGACCGGGATATAAGGCTGGGCAAAAGCAAAAACCAGCGATGCTATGGCAAGGATACGCAGTGCGAGAATGAGCAGGTGCCTGAGCTGCGACTGTTTCTGCGTTTCCTGCCTGATCTCCTGAAGAAACCTTACGTTGGTAAAATAAACCTTGCGGTATCTGCGGAAATTAAACAGGTGAATAATTACCGGAACCGAAACAGCCAACAAGCCAAAAAGAAACAGCGGATTTACAAACTGCATTCTACCTCATTAATGCGCACAACAGGCAAAATTAGCGAATTCGCCCGATGTGGAAACCGCGTGTGGATAAGTTTTGAGGAAAATGAACCGGCGGTACCCTGCCTGCCTATTGAAGAATAATTTTTTGAATACCGGTATAATCTGCCAGCTGCCACTTCAGCATGTAAATTCCACGGGCCAATCCCGAAATATTAATATCAGCACCGGGTTGTGACATTGTACTCATTACTGCGTTGCCCCAGCAATCGATGATTGTAAGGTAGCAAGAACCTGGCTTTTCAGAATAAAGCCTGATCTTATCTGTGGCAGGATTTGGATAAACAAAAAAGCTGAGATGGCCATTTTCAGGATTAGAAGAAGGGTGCAATTGCTCCTTTACTGTTTCGTAACGTTTTTCGAGAAAGGGCTTGATACCATAGGGACTATGATCATCAACTGCCTTTGAAAAGCCATCGTAGAAATCGTCAACAGTATAGCCGTAGTCCAGTGTGCGGTATGTATCCTCAAGAGCGGCATCTTCAATCAGGTTTTGAAGCGTATCGATATGTGGGAAAATTGAGTCGGGATACGTGTAGTTGTTTACGATAGTATCGAGACACATCCTGAACATCTCATCGAACGCCGGCACTTGTAATAACTTGGTAATGAGCGGCCTGGCTTCGGTATCGTTATACCAGCTTTTGCAATTACGCGTTGCCCATTCAATTCCAAACCAATCAATACCGAAAGTATTGTCAGTATCGAACGTTACGAAAGAGAAATAGCCTGACTGGCCCCTGTCATAAAGGAAGTAATTGTTTTTGAGGTAAGCGTAGTCGTCCCAGTTGCCGGTGGCTATATCAATAGCATATGCTTTGAGTACGCCTGCCACATCAATCTTTTCCTTTATCATTCGGGCGAAGGATGTATCCGCTTCCTGGTCGAGCAGGGTGATGAGTGCCACAAGATCGGAATAATCGTCGGCCGATTCGTTGGTTTTCAGGTCATAAGCCCTGTCGCCGGTCTCATAATTGTTGTAAATATCCTTATACGTTTGTTGGTCGGGACCGAAATAAACCAGGCTGGCAGGATAGGTACATTTATACAAGTTACCATCGTTCTCGTGATAAACCCGGTTCAACCAATCTTTGTCGTACTCTTCGAGATTTGTATAAAGCCCACGGTACGAACCATTTATATATACACGTACGAATGAAGTCCTACGTGGTGGCATTCCGGCTTTGTTCCAGATGTCATAAAAGAGCTTCTCACGAATCATAGTCGGATCGTTATGCTGGCCGTTGAGGTTCAGTTTCTTAACACCCATGTAACGTCTCCCCTGCGCAAATTCGTTGAAACTTATCTTGAAGGATTTTTTCTGCGATAGTCTCGAAGTGTTCCCCCTGAGCCTGAACCCTGCATCGTAAACTGTGTCGGCGCCACTTTCGTAATCATATACAAAAACAGCTTTATAATAATGATTGGAAAAAACATCCTGCATGATCGCTTCGAGCGAATCAGGATGAATGATAATGTGAATTGAATTTACTTTTGACTGGTCGAAAAGGGTATCCTGCGCCCTGAGAACCGGGCAGAAAAGCAACAGCATTAAAAATACGTACAAACGCAGAGGCTTCATACCTGAGATTTCCGGCAAAGGTATGTTTTAATGCGGAACAGCGGATTTACTAAATCCTTAGTTAGCCTGCTTTAATGTAAAGGAGAACGTGGAACCAACACCCGGGGCGCTGCGAACATTCACTGTTTGCCCATGGGCTTCAATGATGTGTTTCACAATAGCCAGGCCCAGCCCTGAACCGCCACCGCTGCGCGACCGGTGCTTATCAACGCGGTAAAACCGCTCAAAAAGATGGGGAATATGATTATCTTCGATGCCTATGCCATTGTCAGAAACCTCAATAAGCATATTTTCGTCCATATCGTAAAAGCTCACTTTAGTGCGGCCCTTTTCGCGTCCGTACTTGATGGAATTTTCGACCAGGTTAACCAGCACCTGCCTTATTTTATCCTTATCGGCCAGTACAAACCCGGGTAAATAACTTTCGGAGCCGAAGATGAGGCTGATGTCCCTTGCTCTTGCTTTTGGTTCAAGAAATTCAAACACTTCGCGCGTAAGTGCCAGTATATCAAAACGCATCATTTCCGGCTTCGCTTCTCCCGATTCAAGTTTGCTTATCACTTCGAGATCGTTTACAATGGTGATCATCCGCTCGGTGTTTTTCTGCACTTTCTGAAGGTAATCGAGATTAACTGCAGGATCATCAAGACCGCCGTCGATGAGGGTCATTGTGAAGCCCTGTATATTGAACAAGGGCGTTTTGAGTTCATGCGAAACATTGGCCAGGAATTCCCTGCGATAGATTTCCTGTTGCCTCAGATCGTCAATCTCCTGCTTACGTGCGGTGGCCCAATTTGTAACATCATCATTCACTGTATCAAGCACATTGCCTCTTGTGATCTCAAAAGGGTCTCGTTTTTCTTCCTTCGGGAGTTTGAGATTGTGAATGGTTTTATAGATGAGTTTAATTTTCTCATAAATAAAGGTCTGCAGGAAATATTTGATAAGAAAATATTGAATAATGAAAAGTATAATAGCAGGAATGGCAAGTGCAAGCCATGAAAAACTGTGGTTGCCGGCCAGCGCCGATATCCAAAATGCAAGGGTAGCAATTACCGTGAGTGCCGATGCTAATATGAGCGCAAGAAATTTGGGATTTGATGTTTTCATCCTTTCACAAATTTATAGCCAACGCCTTTCATTGTGCGAATATGATTGCTGCCTGTTTTTTCGCGTATTTTACGAATATGAACATCAATTGTCCTTTCGCCAACTACTACATCGTCGTCCCAAACCTGGTTCAATATTTCGTCACGGGTGAAAACTCTATCAGGACGGGTTGCAAGCAAGTTGAGTAACTCAAATTCTTTCCTTGCAAGCTGAATTTCCTTTCCTTCCCTGAAGACGAGGTATTTTTCCTTGTCTATGATTAGGTCGCCGGCCTGGTAAACTTTTGAAACCTGTTTCACCACCTTATGCCTCCTGAGCAGTGAATTCACTTTGCTCACAAGCAATGCCGGCTTTATTGGCTTTGTTATATAATCATCGCCACCGGCATCGAGGCTCAGTATTTGGGTAAAATCTTCGCTGCGGGCAGTAAAGAAAACAATGATGGTTTCGTCGAGTGCTTTGGTACGTTTGAGTTCGCGGCAGGTTTCCACGCCATCCATTTCGGGCATCATAACGTCGAGCAAAATCAGGTGGGGATTAATCCTTAATGCAAGACTCACAGCTTCGCGGCCATTGGTTGCAGTATATACCTTGTAGCCTTCCTTGCGGAGATTGTAACTTACAAAATCAAGGATATCATCCTCATCGTCAACCAGCAGGATTACAAATGCATCATTTTCCATAACCATGTAATAAGCGCTACCGGTAACAATCTATTTATGCTTGTTGAGTTTGTTATGCTTGATAACAATAGCCTCGAAGAGGAAAATCAGCTCTTCGCCAATGTTGAGAACATGATCGCCGGCACGTTCCAACTTTCTGATCACCGTGAAAGTGTCGAGATGATCCATAACTTTATCATTATTGCGGGTGATAAGCCCGGCGATAGCTTCACCTGAGCTGCTGTTGAACTTATCGAGCTTCTTGTCGAGCTCAAAGAGGTTCATTACCAGCCTTTTATCTTCGTTCTCAAACGCAGAGAGTGCATCCTGCAGCATGGACTGTACGAGGAAATACATTTCGGCAAGGTGTGTTGTGCTTAATACTTCTTCACTGAGTGGTTCAGTGTTTTTCTCGGCAATTTTTGCAATGGTATTGGCATAATCGCCAATGCGTTCGAGGTTGTAGTTAATCTTAAGCACCGAAATCACAAACCGCATATCAATGGCCAAAGGGTTCTTCAGCATCAGAATATTCTCGCTGTCCATGTCAATTTTCAGCTCAAAAGCATCCACTCTTTTTTCGTTGAGCCTGACTTCTTTTGCCATCGCGTGGTTCGATTCGAGAATGGCAATGCGCGATTTCTCCATCTGGCCAATGACCAGCGTCCACATCTGCACGAGGTCGTCTTTCAGTTGATTTATTGCTCTTTCAAGTATTTCGCTCATAGTAAGTTATTGTTATATTGGTTAAATTGAGAAATCAACCGAAACGTCCGGTTATGTAACTTTGGGTACGTTCGTCGGCTGGATTGAGGAACATTTTTTGTGTTTTATCGTGTTCAATGAGTGAACCGAGGTAAAAGAATCCCGTGTAGTCACTGATGCGCCCCGCTTGTTGAAGGTTGTGGGTCACGATGATGATGGTATATTGCTGCTTCAGTTCAAAAATCAGGTCCTCAACCTTGGAGGTTGAGATCGGGTCGAGCGCCGAGGCCGGCTCATCCATCAAAAGCAGGTGAGGTTCAACGGCCAGTGCCCTTGCAATACACAGGCGCTGCTGCTGACCTCCAGATAATGCCATGGCCGATTTCCGGAGATTGTCTTTCACCTCTTCCCACAAGGCTGCTTTTTTCAGCGAGTTCTCAACAACTTCATCGAGAACCGATTTTTTGTTCGTCCCGTTCACTCTGAGGCCGTAAGCAACATTTTCGTAGATAGATTTCGGAAAAGGATTGGGTTTCTGGAAAACCATTCCGATGCGTTTTCTGATCTCATCAACCTGCACATCCCTGGCGTAGATATCTTTGCCATCAACAGTAACCGATCCTTCGAGTTTAGTGTTGCCAATAAGTTCGTTCATGCGGTTAAATAGCCTGAGGAAAGTGGATTTCCCGCATCCCGAAGGGCCGATTAGCGCGGTAACGGTGCTTGGTTCAAATGTCATGCTGATATTTTTCAGGGCATGAAAATCGCCGTAGTAAAAATTTACGTTTTTGGCTTCTGCCTGTATCATTGGGGAGTTTGAAGTTTGAGAGTTTAAAGTTTGACGTTAAGTTTATGATTCAGAGGTTTTTGCAATCCAGTGTTTACATTTTTACCCGCTTGCTTAATGTTTTGCGAAGCAAATTTGCCAGGAGGTTTACCAACAGTACTAAAACGATGAGTACGAAAGCTGTACCATATGCCATCGGGCGCGATTCCTCCATATTGGTGCCGCTAGTTGCCAGCACATATAAATGGTATGGGAGCGCCATCACCTGATCGTACATGCTTTGTGGCAGGTTTGGCAGGAAATAGGCTGCCACGGTAAAAAGAATAGGCGCCGTTTCGCCCGAAACCCTGCCGATGGAGAGGATGAGGCCTGTGATGATATTGGGGAACGCAACTGGGAGAACAACACGGCGAATGGTTTGCAATTTGGTAGCGCCCAGCGCGAGGCTGCCGGTTCGCAGGGAATCGTCAACTGATTTGAGTGCTTCTTCAGTGGTGCGGATAATCACCGGAAGGCTCAGCAATCCAAGCGTCATAGATCCGGCAATGATCGAATCGCCGAAACCTAAGTAGTTGACAAACAATGCCATTCCGAAAAGACCAAAAACAATCGAAGGCACGCCTGCCAGGTTATTGGTCATAAAGTTGATAAACCGCCTTAAACGATTTTGCCCCAGGTATTCATTCATGTATATTCCCGACAACACACCAACCGGAAATGCAAAGATCATGCTTCCCACAATCAGGCATCCCGTACCGACTATTGCAGGCAGAATGCCCCCTTTGGTCATTCCTTCTTCGGGCTTACCCGTAATAAATTCCCAACTAATTACTGAGGCGCCTCTCACAATAATGAATCCCAGAATCACAAACAGAATTGCAACCACCACCAGGCTGATCAAGGTAAACGTGGAAAAAGCGATACGCTGGCTGAGTTGTTTCCTGGTCATGATTAATTCAATAATTTGATTTAGTTTATGTTATGCTATTTCTTCTCCCTGTTGCGGATGTATGCGACCGTGAGATTAATGATGATTGTGAAGAGGAAAAGGACAATGCCCAGCGCAAAAAGCGCTTTGAAATGCAATCCTCCGTAAGGTGCTTCACCAAGTTCGGCGGCAATGGTGGCGGGCAAAGTACGGGCAGGCACCAGGAATGAATGCGGCACATTGGAAGCATTGCCGGTAACCATAAGCACCGCCATGGTTTCGCCAATAGCCCGTCCGATACCAAGTATTACCGCAGCCGAAATCCCTGACTTGGCATATGGAATGGTAACTTTCCGGAGTGTTTGCCAGCGGGTAGCACCCAGCGCAAGACTTGCTTCCTTTAGCGAGAGCGGTGTTGTACGCAACGCATCTTCAGCAATCGTAACGATGGTTGGCAGTGCCATTATG
The DNA here is from genome assembly GCA_022711175.1 of Bacteroidota bacterium. Lineage (GTDB taxonomy): Bacteria > Bacteroidota > Bacteroidia > Bacteroidales > UBA4417 > UBA4417. Next base: position 27,513 of record JAKLFM010000033.1, read on the forward strand.
CCAAGCACAATGCTGCCTGCCAGAACGGTTTCACCAACATCGAGTTTAAACAGTCCCTGTATGAGCGGCACAATCACAATGAGTCCAAAAAAGCCGTAAACAACCGAAGGTATTCCGGCAAGAAGTTCAACAAGTGGCTTTACAAGGTTACGCAAACGGATATCAGCCACTTCGGCAAGGAATAATGCTGTTGCCAGACCAAGCGGCAGAGCGATCAGCAGTGCACCAAAGGTTACGAGAAAAGTACCGATGATCATCGGCCAGATGCCAAAACTTGGGATGGGCTCGCTTGTAGGATACCATTGTTTCCCGAAAAGGAAATCGCCAACCGAAATATTCTTTACATGTATGGTGTGTCCATTGAATTTTTTTGGCAGGTATTTTTCGCTAACATGCATCAGTGCGCCAGGATTAGCCTCTATAAACTCATTCAGCTTCTGAGGAAGGTTCTCGAGCGAGGCACCAAGCTCTTCTTCCGAAAAATAATTTGTTATATCATTGATTGTGAAGAGAATAATACTATCCTTAACTCCTCCCACCTTCGACCAGTTTGTAATATCCTGGTTAAAAATGGCCTTCAGTTGGTCGGAACTTAAATCCTGCACAGGATTTTGTTTGCTTACCGCGATAATGAAGTTGTGTTCGAGAGGTGACCTGTTGAATAGCCCTAACCCTTCCCTAAAAAGAAACAAAATAATGAGAATAACAGTCAGGCTTGTTATTGTTGAACTTGACAACAATATGCCTTCAATGAATTTTTCAAGTATTCTGCGAAATCGCTTCATCCTTTTAATGTGAAGAAGGTGATCTTTTGAGTAATCACCTTCAGTTCAACTAACCAACATTCAACACAATTATAACCAACACGTTACTGAACCGGGACATACCCCTCTTTTAAAACTATCTGCTGACCTTCGGGCGATAATACAAATGTAAGAAATGGGCTGACTTTCTTTTCGTTTGTTTTTAGAAAATAGTAGTATAAAGGGCGGGTGATCGGGTACTTTTTGCTTTTGGCGGTTTCGACCGAGGGAGCGGTGAATGTTTTGCCCTTATCGAAAGATACATCCAGCGCTCTTACACTTTTTTCGAGATAGGCAAGTCCCACATATCCTATGGCGCCTTTGGTCTGGCTTACACTTTGTACGATTGCTCCGGTAGCAGGCATCAGCAGTGCCGAAGGAGCAAAGTTTTTCTTGCTTAGCACATGCTCTTTAAAGAATTCGTAAGTACCAGAGCTTGTTTCGCGGGAGTAAACCACAATTTTAAGGTCTTCGCCGCCGACTTCTTTCCAGTTTTTAATCTTGCCGGTAAAAATGCCTTCGAGTTGCTCACGGGTTAGCTTAGAAATTTTGTTTGCAGGATTTACAATCACCGCCAACGCATCATAGGCAATGATTTTTTCGGTAAATGCTTTGCCGGCATCATTCAACTTCATTTTTTCATCGAGTTTGAGGCTGCGTGACGACTGTGCTATATCGGTGGTGCCGCTGAGCAGTGCCGAAACACCTACTCCCGATCCGCCGCCTGTGACCATAATGGACGACCCGGCATTCTTTTTCATATAGACTTCAGCTTCTTTTTGGGTCAACGGAAGCACCGTATCGCTGCCCTTAATTTTAAAATTTACTTTTTGTGCAAACACTGATGCCGAAATTGCTACCAGTGCCATCAATAACATCTTTTTCATCTTTTTCTATTTTTTTACAAAGTACGTGTGGTCGTATTAGCCATTCTTTAAGGCAATGTTAAATTATTGTTAAGTGTTCTTAGAATTTGTACTGTATTCTGAATGTGAACACATTGTCTTTCAAATCTTTAGTGAAATTATTAGTAGAGTTGACGCCTGTGATGCCTGTAGTTTCGTTCTTAACAATATCGTAATACGCGGTAAATTTTATGTGGGTATTAAACCTGTAATTCCAACCCAATCCGATTGTATTGTATTTGATGTCGGCTGCAGATAATCCGGTGCTCTTACCTTCTGAGTTCTTGCTTTTTATTTCATTGCCATTAACATCGGTATTTGGATCATACCAATCGTATTTGGCAACAAACTGATGTTTGGTCTGGCCGATATTCTGGATAAAGTAAATATATCCGCCGCTGACTTCCCTCAAATATGTATCATAATCGGGAGCTGTGCCTGTCGCAATGCTAACATTGCTGCTCTTGCTGCCGGGTTGTTTACCAGTTATATATTCGGCCCTGAGGGTGCTGAGGCCAATAGCTGAAAAGAGGCTGAGCTGAAGATCGGCGCCCATATATTGCCTGCGGGCAAAATCATATTTATTGTTTGAAGTTGAATCGACTATGAATCCTAAAGTTGACCCATCAGGCAGCGTGCCTGGTGAATAAACGAATTTTGTACCCTGAAGAGTGCCACCATTGTAGTAGGATAAGCCAAGCCCAAACTTAAAGTTCTCTGCTTTGTTCGCTTTACTCATTCCGAGCCTGCCGATAAAATCCTTGTGGCTATCGAACTCAGCGTTGATACCATTACCTGCGAACAGGCCTGCATCGAGTTTTATAAAATCGAAACGGCTTCCTTTCCTGGGCTGGAGAGTGATTTTGGCGCCAAGATCGCGCTCGCCCGGAAACAGCGATTGGAAGATACGCGAACGTTCAGGTGTTTCGCGCGTGCTTGAGGAATAGCTGATTTCATAACCAAACGGACGATCGAATACGCCTGCGGTAAGCGTTGCGAATTCAGCCCAGGGTTCGCGCACGGCGAGGTAAGCATCCTTCACCCCAACGCCTTTTTCAGTAGCGTCCAATTGTACCACAAAGGTTGACAGTTCATTCTCATAAGTAAATTTCACCCTGCCTCTTCTAATACCAAAGCGGTTATCGGAATATTTTGGAAAATTGCCACCGGCGTATGACGAAATTCCAATGGTATCGGCTTTTTGCCATTGAGCCTGTATGTATCCTGTAACCTTTAAACGGTTCATTAATCCGATTTCGCTTCTCGAATTTTCAATTTTTGCATTCAGGGTATCAGCGAGTACTTCAGGATCGAACTCCTGTGCCATAGCTGATCGCAGCGATAATTTCAGTGAAAGGAATGGTAATAAAACCAGCAGTAGTAAATACTTTTTCATTGTCGATTTTTTTGTTTGTTATCGCTGCAAAGAAAAAACGGGCGCTTTACGCCCGTGTTAAGTCTAGGTTAAGAAAATGTTAATCCTCGAGCCTGAAAAAAAAGGCTGCCCTGTTGAGGGGCAGCCTTCCTTAGCTTTGGTCAGGATAGTATATCAGAGCACTCCAAGGTCAAGCATTGCGTTGGCAACTTTCATAAAGCCGGCAACATTGGCGCCTTTTACATAGTTCACATACCCGTCGGGTTGCTTGCCATATTTCACGCAGTTTTCGTGAATATTAACCATGATCTGGTGCAGTCGCTGGTCAACTTCAGCCGATGCCCAGCTCAGCTTCATGCTGTTCTGGCTCATTTCGAGTCCCGAAGTGGCAACACCGCCTGCATTCACGGCTTTACCGGGAGCAAAAAGGATTTTGGCTTCCTGGAGAACCTCTATTGCTTCGGGAGTAGAAGGCATGTTGGCGCCTTCAGCAACACAGATCACACCATTTTTCACCAGGTTTTCGGCATCTTCTTTACCAAGTTCATTCTGAGTGGCACAGGGCAATGCAATGTCGCATTTCACTTCCCATGGTCTTTTTCCCTGGATGAACTGTGCGTTCGGGAATTCATAAGTATATGGTTTAACAATATCCTGGTTGGATGAACGGAGTTCGAGCAGGTATTGAATCTTTTCACCGCTGATACCATCGGGATCATAAACATAACCGTCAGGTCCTGAAATAGTTACAACCTTTCCTCCCAATTCGTTAACCTTAGTAACTGCGCCCCATGCCACATTTCCGAAGCCTGAAACAGCAACTACTTTACCTTTGAAATCGAGGCCTTTGGTCTTGAGCATTTCATTGGCAAAATATACGGCACCAAAGCCTGTAGCTTCGGGACGTATGAGGCTGCCGCCCCAATTGATGCCTTTTCCGGTGAGAACGCCGGTATGTTCGTGGGTTAGCTTTTTGTACATGCCATACAGGAAGCCGATTTCGCGGCCGCCAACGCCTATGTCACCGGCAGGAACGTCGGTTTCGGGACCGATGATCTTCCAGAGTTCCAGCATAAACGACTGGCAGAAACGCATAATTTCATTGTTCGATTTACCTTTGGGATCGAAATCAGAACCTCCTTTGGCACCACCCATAGGTAGTGATGTGAGGCTGTTTTTAAAGATTTGTTCAAATCCCAGGAACTTCAGAATTGAAAGGTTAACACTCGGGTGGAAACGCAAACCGCCTTTATAAGGGCCAATGGCATTGTTGAATTGTACCCTGTAGCCAAGGTTCACGTTTACCTTGCCGTTGTCGTCAACCCAGGGAACTTTGAACGTTAAAATACGGTCCGGTTCAACCAAACGGTCAATGATACCGGCTGACTCGAACTGCGGATTTTCGTTGCAAACGTCTTCAATTGATTCGAGGACTTCGCGAACTGCCTGTAAGTACTCAACTTCTCCCGGATGTTTTTTCTCCAGGTTCGACATGATTTTTTCGACTTCCATGACAAAAAAAGTTTAGAAATGATTGTGTATTTTTGGTAATACTTTGTTATTCAATTAACAGTACAAAGGTATTCTTTTAAGTAAATCACGTAACAATTGACCGAAATTTATTTTGTGTCAAAATAAGATTACCTTGTCAGCGCTTATCAGGTTTTGCGACACTGACGACTTTACCTTTATCGTAAACTATTGTTTCAATGATAGTTCCATTAATATTATATACAATTTCTTTGCCCTGTTTTAGGTTGTTCTCATAATTGATAACCCTGCTCACGCTTCCATTTGCATGGAGTGCTGTCAGTTTGCCATTACCTTTCACATACTGCCCCTCACCCACCTTAACACCGGTTTCGTTATAATACTCCCATTTGCCATCATATAAACCCTCTCTAAAACTTCCGGATATTTTTATCATCCCTGTTGGGTACCAAAAAGCGTAGGAACCATTGAGTGTATCATTGACATAATATTTTTCGTCAACCTTATTGCCATTCTCGTCCCAGGTTATTGATTTTCCATTTTTCAGGCCATTTGCATAGGTTTCTTCGCTCTGTTTAACTCCATTAGCGTACCATCGCGACATCAATCCGTCTGGCTTATCTCTTTTATATATGGCTTCCTGCTGTTTCGCACCGTTTTCATAAAACCAAATTGCGTTACCGCTGATTTTCTTACCAGTGTATTCAATTACTGACATCACTTTACCCGAAGGATAATAAGTGGTTTTCGTCTCCGTACAACCGGCTGCTATCAGTACTATCAGTCCAACTATCAGTATTCCAGGGTTTTTCATAACTAATGGTGAAAATTCATTGTTCCTATTTTATCTTCTCAACTGAAAGTTTCATTTCATCAACCAGGAAATTTTCTTTCCCTTTGTTCCAGATATAGGTTTTCAGAACAGCTCCGTTATCCGGCTTTTCCGGCAGAGTAAATGTCTGCCTTACTTTATACCATCCAAAAGCATCAGCATAGTCCCTGATCAATGCTCCTTTCCAGATCAACGGTTCGTTTCCGGGTATTTCGAGCGATACAACAAATACAGCTGCAGTTGGCAATTTGTCAAAATACACCCATGCATCGGATACTACGCGCAAATTTTGTTGAAAATCAATACCCTGCAAAGGTATTTTAATGTTCGGACCATATTCCATCACCGAATCGATGCTGAAAGAGCCAGAACCGTGCTGAGTATTCAGTTGATTTATCTTTTCAGGAGGAACATCGGGTTGCGCTTCATCAAAAGTTTTTAACGACGTTGAGATCACCTGATCAGCCTGATAGCTGGTTGCCGGTTTATTCCTGGCAAAAAGAGTAAAGGAAGACAATCCTTCATAATCCTTATTATCAACAATATACGGGTATGACGCCATGATCATATCTACAGCCTCGGGCGGTGATGGTTTCGTCCATGAATAGCTTAAATAAGCAGTTCCGCAATTCCGTACCAGCCGTCCCAGTGATTCAAGGCTGTCGGCAGTAATGTTTGTCATGTCCAGTGTAATACTATCTTGTTGCCTGTCAAAGTAATACTGCAGATAATAAGGATTGTTGGCGCTCACTACATTGGTCAAATTTTTATACCCATAAGTTTTTGATGCTTGCGAAATACGGGCAGCCACATCTTTAAATTCACCAAAATGCTGTTTGTGATAATACCTGCCATATACAACGGTTGAAAATATTCCTGCCAGTAAAAAGAGCGCTAAAATTGCTGAATGTAAGCGTGTTAGCTTTTCTCCGGCAAATGAGAAAATAAAAAGAAGCAGAAACGGGAAAGAAAATATCAGCACCGGATGTTGCAGAACCGGGTTAACCGCGAGGCTGTAAATATAACCAGTCAGCATTGGAGCCAGAAAAAAAACGAGCATCAACACCCTGAACTTGTTACATGTCAGGTTATTACGGTTCAACCAGGCAAGTATCGCCGCGACCATGATAGAAATCACGAGCAACCACCACTGGTTATTGAAAATGAAAACAAGATGATCCGGGATCCAGGAGGGCGAAGGCTTGCCGAGCCATAACCCTACTCCTTTATATGTAAGGTGATTAAGCGTAATATACAGGTGAGGCAGGAAGAGCAGACAAGCAAGCAACCCGGCGATTATATATTGGGGCAATCTGTTTCTTTTAACTATAAAAACACCTGCTATTCCAACAATTACAGCCAAAAGAAAACTGAAATAATGATTGTACATGCACAAAACCACGCCAAGCGTGAAACCTGCAAGATTCAAGTATCGCTTTTTGGCTGGTTCAGTGTCAGTGTTTTCGATAACCCTGATCCAAAACCATGTCATCAACAGGCCAAAAAACAAACCTGATCCGTAGGGCCGGGCAATCTGACTATACAGCAGCGGGAACTCAAGAAAGGTTAGCGCCGTGGCCGCAAACAATCCGGCCACTTCTCCAAACAAGCGTTTGCCAATAAGGAAAGCAAGAAGCACCGAAAATATCCCAAAGATAACGAATGGCAGGCGCAACGATGCTTCGGTGACGCCAAACAGTTTTACCCAATACCACAGCATAACCTGGATGCCTCCGGGATGACCGTCAACATAAAAACCCTTGTCAACCAACTCATGAAATGTATTGAACCTTAGGCGGTTAATTGCACTTAACTCGTCGTTTGAAAACGAAAACGCGGCGTAATGGTAGAAACGCAGTATGGATGCAACTACCAGCAGGAAAATCAGCCACAGATAAACCGGATCTATACGCTGAAAGGATTTTGATTGTGGCATAATAGCAGTTTGGTAGGGAATTTTTAGGAATGCCGGTTCATTTTTTGGGAAGCAAAGGTAACAATCGCACGCATACATCATCGGCCATAAGTTGTTCATCACCTTGTGGAAGGTAGAAATAAACCAACAGGGTATCAACATCGATGTGTGGGGGCAAAACGGCCTCGTGCAACAATTCTACCCATCTGCCTTTCTCGTTTATACTCCTCAGATA